>JAPUKM010000163.1 GCA_027295645.1 Chloroflexota bacterium
CTGCTGCAAAGCCCCACTGCATTTCGCAACATGCTGATAATTATGCAAGACGCTCGTATTGTCACCAAGGGCGGGTCATGCTAACATTCCAGATAGCCCCACGTAGAGGACCGTAGCTCTGGCATCGCTCAATCTCATACAGACCCCCCCGGGCATATCGGTCACCTGGAGCCTGAGGGATGTGCTCAGAGCAGGGCTGCTGATTCTGGTGGGCGGCTTCGGCCTGATCCTCTTCCTCATACCCCTGGTGGACTCCCTTGGGGGCAACCTGGGCACCACCGCCTTCGTCTTCGCCAGTATCCTTGAGCTTCTGCTTCTGCTGGGGGCGTGGCTCTTCGGCCCGTACCGCTACGGCGGCTCCTGGCGGACTCTGGGGTTCCGGGCTCCGGTGCGAGGCACCGCCGCTCTCCCGTGGCTGGTCCTCCTGGCCAGTCTCCTCCTCGCCTCCGTCTATATAGCCATCGTGTCCGCGATAGGGCTGGAGACGCTGGAGCCCCCATCGCTGCCCACAGAGTTGGTGGAGTCCAACATGGACCGCCTCGCCATGTTCGTGCTGGTGGTCGTGCTTGCTCCCCTGGCGGAGGAGACCTTCTTCCGCGGCTTCCTGCTACCGGTGCTGGTCTCCCGTTGGGGGTTCCTCTGGGGCGCCGGCCTGACTTCCCTGCTGTTCGGCGTCACCCATGGGGCGCTGGGCATGATTGTGCCCGCCTTCGTAACGGGCATGCTCTATGCGTGGTTGTACTACCGGACCAGGTCTCTGTGGAGCTGCCTTATAGCCCACGGCGCGCAGAACTCCCTGGCATTTGTTCTCACCTTTCTGATTTGAGGCCCAGTAGTGACACAAGACCGACTCAACGAAACGTTTAACCGCCTGCGCGACCAGGGAGCGACCGGGCTGATCCCCTACGTCACCGTGGGGTTCCCGGACGTTGAAACGACGCTGGAGCTGGTCCCGGCGCTGGTTGAGGCGGGAGCCGACATCGTCGAGCTGGGCGTGCCCTTCAGCGACCCGCTTGCCGACGGCGCGACCATCCAGCAAGCCAGCTTTCACGCCCTGGACCAGGGAGTGACCCTCCAACGCTGTCTGGAGGTGTGCGCCACGCTGCGAAGCCGCGGTGTCAGGGCCCCACTGGTCTTTATGGGCTACTACAACCCCATCCTCTCCATGGGCCTGGACGCGTATGCCGAGGCGGCCGCGGAGGCGGGGCTGGACGGGACCATTGTGCCCGACCTCCCGACAGAGGAGTGTCTCCCTCTCCAGGAGGCCTGCCAGGCCCGCGGCGTCCACCTGGTCCCGCTCCTGGCGCCGACCAGCACTGACGAGCGTATAGAAAGGGCCTGCGCCAAGGCGAGCGGCTTCGTCTATGTGGTCAGCGTCACCGGAGTCACCGGCACACGGGAGAGCGTTCCAACGGACCTCTCCTCCATGGTGCGGCGGGTACGTGCCCACACCCGGCTGCCCGTCGCCGTGGGCTTCGGCCTGTCCAGACGAGAGCATATCCTTGAGGTGGGGAAGGTCGCCGATGCGGCCGTGGTGGGCAGCGCACTGGTGAACGTTATCGCCGCAGCCGCGCAGGGAGAGGCGGTGTCCCAGGCCACAGCCTTCATCGCCGGGCTGAGCGGCACCACCCTATCGGCTACGGGAGGTGCGGTATGACGCTGGCATGTCGTGGCATACGCGGGGCCACCACAGTGACGGAGAACACCAGGGATGCTATCCTTTCCGGTACAACGGAGTTGCTGGAAAGGATAGTAGAGGAAAACGGTATCCAGCGGGAGCAGCTGGCGGCGGCCATCTTCACCACCACGCGGGACCTGAACGCGGAGTTCCCCGCCGTGGCCGCCCGGCAGATGGGATGGACCGATGTGGCGCTCCTGTGCAGCCATGAGATGGACGTGCCGAATGCGCTCCCCAGTTGTATTCGTGTGCTACTTCTGGTAAATACTACTAAGAGTCCGCAGGAACTGGTGAACCTGTATCTCAGAGGAGCCAAGAATCTGCGTTCTCGAGGAATGGAGAGCCAGTAGACGTGAATAGTATGAGATCCAGGGCCGCATCGGTCTCCACCCTCAGCAGGGTAGAGTACCGGCTACCCGTGTCCCGGTATTACTTTCCGGGTTGGTCCCTTCGTGAAAGGGGCATGCTCATCCGCCAGCGGGCATCAACCCATAGACCCGGAGGTAAGCAACCATGATGGTCATAATGCAGGTCAACAGTCGGGACGAGGACATCCAGGCGATCCAGGAGCATCTCCATAAGCGTGGGCTTGAGGGGCAGATCAATAGGGGTGTTGAGCGCACCGTCATCGGAGTCCTCGGAAACACCTACCCGGAGCTCCGCGACGAGCTTGAGCTTTTACCGGGCGTTCGGGAGGTGGTGCCCATCTCCCGTCCATACAAGCTGAGCAGCCGGGAGTTCCAGCCGGAGTCGACCACGTTCAAGGTGGGCCCGGTCACCATCGGCGGTGGTGAGTTCGTGATCATGGCCGGGCCATGCTCCGTGGAGTCGGAGCAGCAGGTGATGGACACCGCCCGTGCGGTGAAGGAGGCCGGCGGCAACATTCTGAGAGGCGGCGCCTTCAAGCCACGGTCCTCCCCCTACAGCTTCCGCGGCCTGGGCGAAGAGGGCTTAAAGTACCTTGCCAATGCCAAGGATGAGACGGGCCTCCCCAT
The DNA here is from genome assembly GCA_027295645.1 of Chloroflexota bacterium. Classification (GTDB taxonomy): domain Bacteria; phylum Chloroflexota; class Dehalococcoidia; order Lucifugimonadales; family JAPUKM01; genus JAPUKM01. The sequence continues at coordinate 2,674 of JAPUKM010000163.1, forward strand.
CATCACCGAGGTGATGGACACCAGGGACGTGGAGATGGTCAGCCGATACGCGGATATCCTCCAGATAGGCGCTCGAAACATGCAGAACTTCACCCTTCTGGACGAGGTCGGGCGGTCCGGCAAGCCCGTCATGCTGAAGCGCAGCTTCGCCGCCACCTACGAGGACTGGCTGCTGGCCGCCGAATACGTCCTCTCCGCAGGCAACAAGCAACTGATGCTCTGCGAGCGGGGCATCCGTACCTTCGAGACCTACACCAGGAACACCATGGACATCGCCGCCATGCCAGCGATCAAGCGGTTGAGCCACCTGCCCATCATCGCCGACCCCAGCCACGGCACCGGCAAGTGGTACCTGGTCACACCGGTGGCCCTGGCCGCCGTGGCCGCCGGCGCGGACGGCCTGCAGGTGGAGGTGCACCCCAACCCGGACATGGCCCTCTCCGATGGCGCGCAGTCGCTCAATTTCGAGAACTTCAAGAGGCTGACTACCCTGGTAATGGCGGTACGGAAGGCGACTGAGCAGGTCCCCAGCGCCCCGTAAGCCCATGGCACCGCTCGACGAGCTGGCCGCGGCGACACCACCGCGGGACTCCTACATCACCGTTGGAGTGTTCGACGGTGTACACCTGGGCCATCGGCACCTGTTCGATGCGCTCGTAGGGGAGGCGGCCAAGGCCGGCTGCCTGGCCGGGGTGGTCACCTTTCGAAACCATCCCGGCACGGTGCTCGTTCCGGGCACCGTTGTCCCCGCCATCACGACGGTGGAGGAGCAGGTTCGCTTTATCCGGGAGCTGGGCGTCGATTTCGTTGTGCCGACGACCTTCACCCTGGAGGTATCGAAGATGACGGCGGCGGAGTTCGTCTCACTGCTTCAGAGGCACCTGCGAATGCGCGGCCTGGTGGTGGGCCCCGACTTCGCTCTGGGCCATCATCGGGAGGGTACGCCGGAGGTTCTCAAAGAGCTCGGAAGGAAGCGGGGCTTCTCGGTCTCCGTGGTCGAGCCGTTCACTCTCGACGGCCACATCGTCAACAGCACGGCCATCCGGACGGCACTCGCCCAGGGAGATGTCCAAACGGCTTTCTCCCTTTTGGGCAGGCCCTACATCCTTGAGGGAACGGTGGTGCATGGCGACCAGCGAGGAGGCAGCGTCCTGGACTATCCCACGGCCAACGTCCAGGCCGCCTCCGGTATGATGGTCCCGGGTGACGGCATCTACGCGACCTGGGCACACTTCGGCGGCCAGCGGTACAAGGCCGCCACCAGCATCGGGCTGCGCCCCACCTTCGGCAGCAACAAGCGTACGGTGG
>JAPUKM010000164.1 GCA_027295645.1 Chloroflexota bacterium
CGACGGGCACGACACCGGCATCTATAACTTCCGCTACCTACGCAAGGTGTGCCAGTGCAAGGAGTGCGTGAGGAAGAGGGCCGAGGCGTGAGGCGGGCTGCGCCATACTCAGGGCGTGAGCAGAGGGAGGAGAGATGGCCAACCGGCTGATCCACGAGTCGAGCCCCTATCTTCTACAGCACGCTGACAACCCGGTGGACTGGTACGCGTGGGGCGAGGAGGCGCTGGGCCGTGCGAAGGAGGAGGACCGGCCGATCCTGCTGAGCATCGGCTACTCTGCCTGTCACTGGTGCCACGTGATGGAGCACGAGTCGTTCGAGGACCCGGAGATAGCGGGGCTGATGAACGAGAGCTTCGTCAATATCAAGGTGGACCGGGAGGAGCGCCCGGACCTGGATTCGATCTATATGCAGGCGGTGGTGTCGATGACGGGTCACGGCGGGTGGCCGATGACGATGTTCCTCACACCCGACCTGAAGCCGTTCTTCGGGGGGACCTACTTCCCGCCGGAGGACAGGCACGGCATGCCCGGTTTCCGGCGTGTGATTGAGGCGGTGGCGGAGATGTACAGGACACGTCGGGCGGAGGTGACCAAGGCGGGGGAGCAGCTTCTGGCGAGGCTTCAACAGCAGGCCGCGCCCCACCAGGCCCAGGAGCCGCTCACCGCCGATGCGCTGTCGCAGGCGTACGATGGTGTGGCGTCCGGCTTCGATCACGTGCACGGCGGCCTGGGAGACGCCCCGAAGTTCCCGCAGGCGATGGCCTTCGAGTTCCTGCTGCGCTACCACGCACGGACGGGCGAGCAGCAGGCGCTGGATATGGTGGAGGATACGCTGCGGCAGATGGCCCGGGGCGGGATATACGACCAGGTCGGCGGCGGTTTTCACCGCTACTCCACGGACGAGGCCTGGCTGGTGCCCCACTTCGAGAAGATGCTGTACGACAATGCGCTTCTGAGTCGACTGTATACCCACGCCTACCAGGCCACGGGACGGGACGACTACGCCCGCGTGGCGCGGGAGACGTTCGATTATGTCCTCCGGGAGATGACCGGCCCGGAGGGCGGGTTCTATTCGACGCAGGATGCCGATAGCGAGGGGGTGGAGGGAAAGTTCTTTTTGTGGACGCCGCAGGAGATCGATGCGGTGCTTGGCGAGGAGAGGGGCCGGCTGGTCAGGCGGTACTACGGCGTAACGGAGGAGGGCAACTTTGAGGGGGCGAACATACTGCACGTGCCGCACGAGCCCGAAGAGGCGGCCCGGCAGATGGGGATGAGCCCGGAGGAGCTTGCCTCGGCCATGCGGGAGGCGAACGCACGGCTGCTGACGGCCCGCGGGCAACGGGTGGCCCCCGCTCGCGACGAGAAGGTGCTGACGGCGTGGAACGGTATGATGCTGAGGAGCTTCGCGGAGGCGGCGGTCGTGTTTGACAGCGAGGAGTACCGAAGGGCGGCGGTGGCCAACGCCACGTTCGTGCTGGAGAGGCTCCGCGTGGACGGGAGGCTGCTGCGCACGTACAAGGATGGTACGGCCAAGCTAAAGGGCTACCTGGAGGACTACTCCATGCTGATTGACGGCCTGCTGGCGCTGTACGAGGCGACGTTCCAGGAGCGGTGGCTACAGGAGGCGCGGGGGCTGGCCGACAGCATGATTCGTCTATTCTGGGACAAGGGGCAAAACGTCCTCTTCGATACGGGCAGCGACCACGAGGAGCTGCTGGTCCGGCCCAGAGCGACCTCCGACAACGCGATGCCCAGCGGCGGCTCGGTGGCCGCGGAGGTGCTGCTGCGGCTGGCGGTGTTCACCGGCGAGGGCGACTATGCGTCGAGGGCGGCCACGGAGCTGCGCTCGGTGGCGGAGCTGATGTCGCGGTACCCGACGGGCTTCGGGAACTGGCTGTGCGCCCTGGACTTCTACCTGGCAGCGCCCAAGGAGATCGCGGTGGTGGGGCCACGGAGCGATCCGGGCACGCGGGCGCTCCTGGAGGCGGTCTTCGGGAGGTACCTACCGAACAGGGTGGTGGCCGGGCGGGAGGTGGCCGGTCCGGTGGCGGACGGCGAGATACCGCTGCTTCAGGGGAAGACGATGGTGGACGGCAAGCCGACGGCCTATGTGTGCGAGCACTACGCCTGCCAGGCGCCGGTGACGGATGCGGAGGCCCTGGCGGCGCAGCTTACGGGGTGAGCCGGGAAGCGCCGCAAACGGCGTGGTCTTGGCCCACCCAGCCAGCCAGCATCGGGGCCGGTTGTTGAGGAGGGTCTTGGATTCTTCGTCGTCCCGATGGGTCGGGACTCATCAGAATGACATGCGGGGATCAGGGTGAGCGGGGCTCCTGGGCTACGAGGAAGCAGGAAGAGGCCTTGAGCACCACCCAGACCCTGGTGCCGGACCGCAACGAGAGCTCACGCACGGCCTCCTGGGTGACCTGGCTGCGGACGGTGATGCCGCACTCGACGGCCACCTCTACGCCTGGGCTGCGGGTTTCCAGGGAGAGGATGCGGCCCGGAAGGAGGTTGC
>JAPUKM010000165.1 GCA_027295645.1 Chloroflexota bacterium
TGGCCACACGGTCGTTCCTGCGGATACCGAAGCTTCGGAGCTGGTCCATCAGGCGTCCAATCTGCGCTTTCAACCCGTCATATGTCAGCGTTGGACCTTCGGGTGTAACGATAGCCGGATGAGACCCGGCGCCGTTCTCCAGCACCTCCAGAAGGGTCCTCGCTCCGGTTGCGTCAGCCATGTTCCAGGCTCCTCCGTGTAATGATTCGAGATCTTGCCGGGTGACTCCAAGCCATCAGATAGCGTCCGAGTCTCCTTCTGATGTGGAAAAGTTATGATTGGTGGAGCTGACGGGACTCGAACCCGTTACCTCGTCGTTGCGAACGACGCGCTCTCCCTGATGAGCTACAGCCCCACCCAATGGGAGGCGGTGCATGCCCCCGTTACCGATTCTAGAGCGCCCTATGTGGAGTGTCAAACCGTGGTGCCCGTGCGGTTGCCACCCACTCCAGGCGGGCCCTACGGTTCCTTCGCCTGCTCTGCGCGCAGCGCGGGGAGCAGTTGTGCCGGAAGCCCCTTCAGCGACGACAATACTCGCACAGCGGTCATATCTGCGTGCAACGGCGTGATGGACACGCAGCGGCGGCGGCGCAGCGCCCATATATCCGTCCCCTTCCGTACCCGCCATTTCGGCTTGCCCCGGGCGATCCAGTAGTATGGCCGCCTGCCGTCGTCTCCCTCGCTCACCGTGCCTATAAAGGATCGTTGGGCCAGGCGGGTCACCTCAATGCCGTTGATCTCCTCGGGAGGTACATCCGGCAGGTTGATATTGAGCAGTAGTGGTGGCACAAGTGAGCCCTGTTGAACCTGCTCCGCCACACCCCTCAGCAGCTGTGCCGCCGTATCGAACCGGGTCGCCTTGAGGGCGGCCACGGAGATCGCCACCGACGGCACATCCCTGGCGTACCCCTGGAGAGCGGCCCCCACCGTGCCCGATATCAGCACATCCGCGCCGACGTTCGCACCCTTATTGATGCCCGACACCAGAAGGTCCACCTTGCCCACCAGCTTCTCCATAGCCAGGATCACACAGTCGGCGGGAGTCCCTTCAACCGCGTAGGTCACCGTTCCGTTCTTGGACGCCTCCACCTCCATGGCCCGCACCGGGCTGTGGAGAGTCACCGAGCCACCCACCCCGCTCAGCTCCCTGTCCGGGGCAACCACCACCACCTCTGCGATATCCCTGAGCGCCTCCACCGCCGCCCAGAGCCCGGGGGAGTAGACACCGTCGTCGTTGGTGACCAATATCTTCAAGGCGTCTCCTCAACCAGCGGAACGTTGTCTATCAGCCGGGCCCTGCCAATGCGCACCGCCAGAGAGGCCATGGCTGGGCGGTCCACCGTGCCCAACTCCTCAAGGGCGGCCGTATCGGCAACGCTGACGTAGTCCAGCTCCGCCAGCGGCTCCGCCTGCACCATCCCACGCATCTCCTGGCGCAGCGCCTCGCCGTCCCGCTCACCGCCACGCCACAGCTCCTCCACCCGGCGCAGCGCGCGGGAGAGCACCAGTGCCGCTTCACGCTCCTGCTTGGAGAGGTACGCATTGCGGCTGCTGAGGGCCAGCCCGTCCGGCTCCCGCACCGTGGGAACGGCAACAACCTCCGTGCACAGGTTCAGGTCCTGCGCCAGCCGCCTCACCACCAGTAGCTGCTGACCGTCCTTCTGCCCGAAGTAGGAGCAGTCCGGCCTCACGATAGTGAACAGCTTGGCAACCACCGTGGCGACGCCGCGAAAGTGCTCCGGCCTTCGCTCCCCCTCCAGCCGTGAAGTGATGCCCTCCACCTCCACGTAGGTCGAGTACCCGGCCGGGTACATCTCCTCCACCGGTGGCGCAAACACAATGTCCACCCTCTCCTGTTCCAGCAGCGCCAGGTCGCGCTCCATGTCCCTGGGGTACGTCGCCATGTCCTCCGTCGGCCCGAACTGCGTGGGGTTCACGAAGATGGAGACCACCACCGCGGCGGTCTCCTCTTTAGCCCGCTTCACCAGCGCCAGGTGACCCGCATGGAGATAGCCCATGGTCGGCACCAGCCCAAGCGGGCGAGGCGACGCCTCACGGGCCTGGACCATCTGACGGACAGTGGTGAGGAGCTTCATGCGGTGTCCTGGAAGTGGAGCGGGTGGCTGCTCACCCCTCCACGGGGGCGGCCTCAAGCTCCGCCAGTACCGACTCGTCCATGGGGAAGCTCTCCTTCTCGGTGGGGAAGGTACCCTCGCGGACCTCCTGCGCGTACCTGCCCATCGCCTCCCTGGTAGCGTCCGCCAGCAGAGCATACCGCTTGGCGTGCCTGGGCAGGAAGTCCGTGAACAGCCCCAGCATATCGTGCACCACCTGGACCTGCCCGTCGCAGTCAACTCCGGCCCCTATCCCAATGGTGGGGATGGACAGCCGCTTCGAAATCAGGCGACCGAGCGGGGCGGGCACCGTCTCCAGCACAACGGCGAATGCGCCCGCCTCCTCAAGCGCCTGTGCATCGCGCAGGAGCCGGGCGGCGGCCTTTGGCGTCCTGCCCTGGACCTTGTAGCCGCCAAGCTGGTTCACCGACTGTGGTGTCAGCCCAATATGACCCATGACCGGGATGCCGCACTCCACAATGCGTCGCACCGTTTCGGCCACCGTCTCGCCGCCC
>JAPUKM010000166.1 GCA_027295645.1 Chloroflexota bacterium
CAGCCTGGAAAATGCCAATAATCTGATGCAGAACCTCTTTTTCAATCCCAGGCGGTATGACCTGGGCAGGGTGGGACGGTACAAGTTGAACCGTCGCCTTAATCAGACCATTGATATGGAAACCCGTGTCCTGACCCGTGACGACCTCATCTCCCTGATCGGTTCGATGATACGCATCAACAACGGTGAGGAGGTGCCTGACGATATCGATCACCTGGGCAACAGGCGGGTCCGCGCTGTGGGCGAGCTGGTCCAGAACCAGTTGCGAGTGGGTCTGCTGCGCATGGAGCGGGTGGTCAAGGAGAGGATGACGATCAATGAACCGGAGCAGGCAACGCCGAGCGCCCTTGTAAACATCCGGCCGATTAGCGCGGCGGTCCGGGAGTTCTTCGGCGGGTCTCAGCTCTCTCAGTTCATGGACCAGACCAACCCTCTGGCAGAGCTGACTCACAAGCGCCGTCTGTCGGCACTGGGACCGGGAGGCCTCTCCCGGGAGCGCGCCGGATTTGACGTCCGGGATGTCCACCACTCTCACTATGGACGGATCTGCCCCATTGAGACGCCGGAGGGACCCAACATTGGTCTTCTGGGCTCTCTGGCCACGTACGCACGTACCAATCAGTTCGGCTTTATTGAGACGCCGTACCAGAAGGTGCTCCACGAGATGGCTAGTACCGCGGACGATCTTGTAGGTCGTACCCTGAGGGAGAAGGTCACCGACAGCTCCGGGAAGGTGTTGCACAAGGCGAATACCGTCATCTCTTCCCGAGTGGCCCGCACTCTCCGAGAGCTGGGCTCCAAAACCATCAAGGTCAAGGCCTTTGTCTCCACAGACCCGCAGTCTATTACCTACCTCTCCGCTGACGAAGAGGAGCAGTACACGATAGCGCAGGCGAATTCCAGACTGAACGATAGGCATCAGTTCATCGATGAGCGTGTGGAGATCCGCCAAGGAGAGCGGTTTGCCCTGGAGTCCCCTGAGCAGGTGGACTATATGGATGTATCTCCTATGCAGATTGTGAGCGTCTCCACGGCTCTGATCCCCTTCCTGGAGCATGACGACGCCAACAGAGCCCTCATGGGCTCCAACATGCAACGGCAGGCGGTTCCCCTGCTGCGCCCGGAGGCTCCCATTGTTGGCACGGGCATGGAACGACGGGTAGCACACGACTCCGGGCAGGTCATCCTCTCTCTGTCGGATGGCACGGTCACCTCTGTTGCAGCCGATATGATCATTGTCACCGACGACGATGGTGAGCAGCACTCCCACGAGCCGCTCAAGTTTGTCCGGAGCAATCAGGGCACATGTATTAGCCAGAGGCCCATTGTGGATGTGGGGGATGTGGTCAAGGCGGGACAGCCACTGGCCGATAGCTCCTCCACCGATCAGGGGAAGCTGGCTCTTGGACAGAACGTGCTGGTGGCCTTTATGAGCTGGGAGGGCTATAACTACGAGGACGCGATTATCATCAGTGAGCGGATCCTTCAGGAGGACAAGTTCACCTCTATTCACATTGAGAAGTTCGAGTGTGAGGCCAGAGACACCAAGCTCGGCCCGGAGGAGATCACACGGGATATTCCCAACGTCGGTGAGGAGACGCTGCGGGACCTGGATGATGAGGGCATCATCCGGATTGGTGCCGATGTGGGGCCAGGAGATATCCTGGTTGGGAAGATCACTCCGAAGGGGGAGACGGAGTTGACCGCAGAGGAGAAGCTGCTGCGGGCTATCTTTGGGGAGAAGGCACGAGACGTTAAGGATACGTCTCTCCGAGTGCCTCACGGGGAGCGCGGCAAGGTCATCGATGTCAAGATTCTTACGCAGGAGAACAAGGACCAGCTTCCTCCAGGCGTGATGCGGCTTGTGAGGGTCTGGATTGCCCAGACACGTAAGATTGCCGAGGGGGATAAGATGGCGGGCCGCCACGGTAATAAGGGGGTCATCTCCCGCATTCTACCCATGGAGGACATGCCATTCCTATCCGACGGAACGCCCGTTGACATTATTCTCAATCCCATAGGTGTCCCGTCACGGATGAATCTGGGCCAGGTGCTGGAGACGCACTTAGGCCAGGCGGCCCATACTCTTAATCTGTCGGTGGCCACTCCTGTGTTTGATGGTGCTCAGGACAAGCTCATTGAGGATGCTCTGGCCAGGGCATGGTTCGTTGAGCACTCCGGCGCCAACGGCACCAACGGGAATGGGCAGAACGGAACGGTAAATACGGAGCGGCTCCAGGAGTGGCTCGGTGAACGTGGCTATGATAGTGCTGAGCTGTTTGACCAGGGGTTAGTCGGCAAAGCCACTGAAGCGTGTCTCCGAATATGGCTGCAGGAAAACGATGACGTAGACACTTCCAAAATGAATGGGCAAGAGGTAACGGAATTCACCTATAAGCTCAACCGTGCGGGCAAACGAACACCGCCTACCTTCGGGAAAGAGATGCTCCACGATGGCCGAACGGGGGAGCCTTTCGATAAGCCGGTTACTGTGGGCTTCATCTACATGATGAAGCTGATCCATCTGGTTGAGGACAAGATTCATGCCAGGTCCACGGGGCCCTATTCCCTGATAACACAGCAGCCTCTGGGCGGCAAGGCCCAATTTGGCGGGCAGCGGTTCGGTGAGATGGAGGTGTGGGCCTTGGAGGCCTATAGCGCAGCTCACAATCTCCAGGAGGTGCTGACGGTAAAGTCAGATGATGTGGTGGGACGGGTCAAGACGTATGAGGCCATTGTTAAGGGTGAGGACATTGCTCAGCCGGGCATCCCGGAGTCGTTTCACGTCCTGCTCAAGGAGCTTCAGAGTCTGGGACTCTCAGTGGAGCTGCTGAGCGAAGATACGAATCAGACGGCTCTGACCCCGGGGCTGGGAGATACCATGCCCTTTGAGTGGGATGGGGGCCCCGACGAAGTTGAACCGGCGGCGGAGGAGCTACCCACGGATGAGGATCAGGAGAGCGGCGATGAGGCCAAAGCCGAACCCGACGCCGAACCCGACACTGTAAAGAGTGCCGATGATGAGCCATCGGAGGATAAGGCGTAGTCGACCTACCCGCACTTCGAAACGTAGAACGGAAGCACAGGCTTCGACAAGGAGACAGGAGCACTTATGAGCCAGCGAACCGATTTCAATTCCATTAGAATCTCTCTCGCTTCTCCTGAGCAGATTCGGAATTGGTCTTACGGAGAGGTGATCAAGCCGGAGACCATCAACTATCGGACTCTCAGACCGGAAAAGGATGGCCTTTTTTGCGAGCGCATCTTCGGCCCCACTAAGGACTGGGAATGCTTCTGCGGCAAGTACAAAAAGATCCGCTACAAGGGTGTGATCTGCGACCGCTGCGGCGTCGAGGTGGCCAGGGCCAAGGTACGCCGAGAGCGGATGGGCCATATCAAGCTGGCCACGCCGGTGGCGCATATATGGTTTTCCAAGGGCACCCCGAGCCGGCTTGGCCTGCTCCTGAACCTCTCGCCCCGGAACCTTGAGAGGGTCCTCTACTTTGCGCAGTACATCATCACTTCCGTGGATGATGTGACCCGCCAGCAGGAGATGGAGCGCATAAAGGAGGAGTACGCGGCGGAGATAGAGCAGCGGCAGAAACAGGCCGATGAGGTGATAGCCGAACTGCGCCAGCGCCTGGAGGCACAGGAGGCTTCTGACGCGGAGGACGGGAAGAAGCAGGGCGAGATCGAAAAGCAGATCGACCTCCTCGAACGGAAGTCCGATGAGGAGAAGCAAGAGCTTGAGAATGAGCTCCGGAGCAGGGTGGACGAGATGGAGGACCTCAAGCCACTTCAGCTCGTCACCGAGAACCGGTATCGCGAACTCCGAGAGGGCATCAGCAATAACGTGTTCCAAGCCGCTATGGGAGCCGAGGCGATCCGAGTGTGCCTTGGTGATCTGGATATGGAGGCTCTACGAGAGGGCCTTCATGAGGAGGTGCGAACCACATCTGGGCAGCGACGCAAGAAGGCTATCAAACGCCTCCGGGTAGTGGAGGCCTATCGCAACAGTGAGAACGATATCGGCTGGATGATTCTCACCATTTTGCCGGTGCTCCCGCCTGACCTGCGCCCGATGGTCCAGCTGGATGGAGGTCGTTTCGCGACCAGCGACCTGAACGACCTGTACCGGCGGGTGATCAACCGCAATAATCGGCTGAAGCGGCTGTTGGACTTGGGAGCCCCCGAAATCATTGTCCGAAACGAAAAGCGTATGCTCCAGGAGGCCGTGGATGCGTTGATGGACAATGGACGACGCGGGCGGGCTATATCCGGCAGCCACAACCACAAGCTGAAGTCTCTGTCAGACCTCCTTCGTGGCAAGCAGGGCCGGTTCCGCCAAAACCTGCTGGGCAAACGGGTGGACTACAGCGGCCGTTCTGTCATTGTGGTGGGTCCGGAGCTTAAGCTGTATGAGTGCGGCATCCCCAAGCGTATGGCCCTGGAGCTCTTTAAGCCCTTTGTCATGAACCGGCTGGTCCTGAACGGCTTTGCTCATAATATCAAGAGTGCCAAACGAATGGCGGAGCGGGTGCGGCCAGAGGTGTGGGACATCCTGGAGGAGGTCATCAAGAGCCGCCCTGTGCTTCTGAACCGAGCTCCAACGCTCCACCGACTGGGCATCCAGGCTTTCCAGCCGGTCCTTATCGAAGGCAGCGCCATCCAGATCCATCCCATGGTGTGTACTGCCTTCAATGCGGACTTTGATGGCGACCAGATGGCCGTCCATGTGCCCCTCTCACGAGGTGCTGTCCAGGAGGCGCGCCGGATCATGCTGAGCACCTACAATATGCTTTCCCCCAGTTCAGGCGAGCCGATTGTCGCGCCCACGCTTGACATCGTTTTGGGCTGCTACTACCTGA
>JAPUKM010000167.1 GCA_027295645.1 Chloroflexota bacterium
CTACACCCTTCCCGCAAAGGCCTTGCCGGAGATGCCGGGGCGCAGTCGTTCCGCCGCTCTGAGAGCGTACTGGTCCGTCATTCCTGAGGTATAGTCCACGGCCATCCGCTCCGGGGGCTCCTCTCGGACCCAGTACTCCTCCGGAATCTGCTCTGGATGCGCGACGAAGTGGTGGTAAAGAAACGTGAGCACCTCCTGGGCACGTCTTGACTCCTCTCCCGCGCCCTCAGGAAGATAGACACGCTCAAAGAGGAACTCCCTCAGCGTGTTCAACGCCTGACGTACCGGCAGGCTCATTGTGATGGCGGATCGCTCACCTCCATCACCTGCTTCGCCGGTACACGCCCACGACGACTCCACTATATCCCCGACCATAGTATTGATTCGCTGGGAGTGGCGGGTACCCAGGGTGCGCCGCACCTCCATGGGCAGATCATCCTCCTCCAGAACACCTGCGCGAATGGCATCAGCGATATCGTGGTTCAGGTAGGCAACAGCATCGGAGATGCGGCAGATCTGCGCCTCCAGCGTGAGATCGGTCCCTATCTCCTCGCCCAGGAAATCCCCCCTGGGCTTGGAGTGGTTCACGATTCCCTGCCGAACCTCCCAGGTCAGGTTCAGTCCCCGTCCCCGCTTCTCCAGCGCCTCCACTATCCGGAGGCTCTGATGGTTGTGCCGAAAGCCGCCTGGCGCAAGGGCATCCATGGTCTCCTCACCCCCGTGGCCGAACGGCGTGTGGCCCAGATCGTGGCCCAGGCAGATCGCCTCCTCCAGATCCTCATTCAGGCTCAGGGCACGCGCGATGGTCCGTCCTATCTGGGCCACCTCCAGCGTATGGGTGAGTCGAGTAGCGAAGTGGTCGCTTTGAGGGGCAATGAACACCTGTGTTTTGTGCTTCAACCGTCGAAAAGCGTTGGTGTGGATGATCCTGTCCCGGTCCCGCTGGAACCCCGTGCGCACGGGCGAGGGCTCCTCCACAACCTCCCTCCCCTTGGAGCGGATAGTGGTCATGGCATAGGGAGAAAGAGTCGATTCGGCCTCCTCCAGCCGCAGGCGAACCCGGTGGTTGTTCATAGGCGTCTCCCTCAGGGCACTATACCACGCCGGTTCTCCACCCCAAAGGCAACACCGCACCATATTTTTCCGGTGCCCACACACACAGGGTCGGTGATGATATAATCCTCGCCACGACACACAGATGCCGAGGTTCCTGAATGACAAGCCAAGTTGGAAGAAAGTGGGTCTACCTGTTCCGCGAGGGCTCAACCAACATGCGCGACCTCCTGGGGGGGAAGGGGGTTGGCCTGGTGGAGATGAGCGCGGCGGAGCTCCCGGTGCCTCCTGGGTTTACCATCACCACGGAGGCGTGCAACGCCTACAACCCGTCCGGCCAGGAGTTCCCACCCGGAATGTGGGACCAGACCATGGAGGCGTTGAGGGAGGTGGAGCGGAAGACCGGCAAAAGTTTCGGCGACCCTGCCAACCCCCTTCTGGTCTCCGTCCGATCCGGCGCCAAGGTCTCCATGCCCGGCATGATGGACTCCATCCTGAACCTGGGACTCAACGCGGACGCCGTCCAGGGAATCGCCCGCATCAGCGGCAACGAGCGCTTTGCCCAGGACTCCTACCGTCGCTTCATTCAGATGTTCGGCAGGATCGTGCTGGATATTTCCGGCAATGCCTTTGAGGAGATCCTGGAGGAAGCCAAGCAACGGGTCAGCGCCTCGTCAGATACCGACCTGACAGCGGCACACCTGAAGGAGGTCGTCCGACAGTTCCTGTCCCTGGTCGAAAAAGAGACCGGCACGGAGTTCCCTCAGGACCCCCTGGAGCAGTTCAGGCTCGCCATCAAGGCCGTCTTCGCCAGCTGGAACGGTAAGCGTGCGGTGGACTACCGCAACTTCTATGGGATCGCCCATGACTTGGGCACCGCTGTCAACGTAGTGGCCATGGTATTCGGCAATATGGGCGATGATAGCGGCAGCGGCGTCGCCTTCACCCGTGACCCTGCCACCGGAACCCCTCGGCTGTACGGTGAATACCTCGTCAACGCCCAGGGAGAGGACGTTGTAGCTGGCACTCGCACCCCCGCAAGCATTGCAGAGATGGCGCGCATCATGCCGGAGCAGTACAAGGAGCTACTCCAGATAGCCGAGCGGCTGGAGTCTCATTACAGGGACGCCCAGGACATGGAGTTCACAATCGAACGGGGCAAGCTGTACATGCTCCAAACACGGGCCGCCAAACGCACGGCCCAGGCCTCCGTCAAGATCGCCGTGGATATGGCCAATGAGGGGCTGATCACCAGAGAGGAGGCCCTTCAGCGGGTGGAGCCCCTCCAGATCAACCACCTCCTTTTACCCCGCTTCGATGAGGAGGCCAAGAAACGGGCCACTGAGCTGGGAAACCTGCTGACCCAGGGACTCAACGCATCCCCCGGTGCCGCCAGTGGCAAGGCTATCTTTGACGCCGATAGGGCTGAGGCCCTGGGATTGCAGGGCGAGAGCATCATCCTGGTCAGGCCTGAGACCAGCCCCGACGATGTCCACGGTATGCTACACGCCAAGGGCATCCTCACCGCACGGGGTGGTGCTACCAGCCACGCTGCCGTCGTTGCTAGAGGGCTGGGCAAGCCGTGCGTCGCTGGTGCCGAGGCGCTCACCGTTGAGCCAGAGGCCCACCGCTGCACCGTGGACGGGCGTGTGATCAACGAGGGCGATGAGATCAGCATCGACGGGGCCACCGGCGAGATCTTCGTTGGAAGGGTGGCCACCATCGAACCGCGCCTCTCGGAGGAGAGGGACCTCACCACCCTCCTGGGATGGGCCGACGAGGTCAGACGCCTGGGCGTGTGGGCCAACGCCGACGACCCCGTGGCCGCCCAACGTGCCCTGGACTTCGGTGCCGAGGGGATCGGCCTGTGCCGCACGGAGCACATGTTCTTTGAGAAGGAGCGGCTTCCCTGGATGCGGCAGATGATCATGGCAGCCGCTCAGGCAACCAGGTTGGAGCAGGAGCTTCAGGCGCTGGAGAAAGAGGCCGCAGCCGGTGATCGGTCGAAAGAGCTGGAGCAGCGCCTGGCCGATCAAGGAGCCCTAGTAGCCGGCTCTGAGGACGTGAAGAGGTTCCGCGAGGCGCTGGCCCGTCTCCTACAGTTTCAGGTCCAGGACTTCAAGGCGATCCTGGGTATTATGACCGGCAAGCCGGTGATCATACGCCTTCTGGACCCGCCTCTCCACGAGTTCCTGCCCCGCTACGAGGATCTGCTGGTGGAGGTCACGACGCTCCGCCTGAAAGGGGATGACCCGGCCACACTTGCGGAGCGGGAGAATCTCCTGAGGATGGTGGAGGAGATGCGGGAGCAGAACCCCATGCTGGGCCTCAGGGGCTGCCGTTTAGGCATCCTGTACGGTGCCATCAACCAGATGCAGGCGCGGGCTATCTTCACCGCCGCCTGCGAGCTGGTCAAAGACGGCAGTGACCCGCATCCGGAGATCATGGTCCCGCTGGTGGGACACGCCAACGAGCTTCGGCTGGTGCGCCAGGAGCTTGAGCAGGTGGCCCAAGACGTACAGCAGGAGCTGGGCATCAGGGTCCCCTACAAGATCGGCACCATGATAGAGCTGCCCCGGGCCGCCCTGACAGCGGATGAGATCGCCTCTCACGCCCAGTTCTTCAGCTTCGGCACCAACGACCTGACCCAGACCACCTTCGGCATCAGCCGCGACGACGCCGAAGAGAAGTTCCTCCTCAAGTACGTTGAGCTGGGAATCCTTCCGGAGAACCCCTTCCAGGTCCTGGACCGGGAGGGGGTCGGCAAGCTGATAAAGACCGCCGTGGAGCTGGGCCGCAGAACCAACCCTGACCTGGAGATAGGCATCTGCGGCGAGCATGGCGGCGACCCCTCAAGCATCGAGTTCTGCAACCAGATAGACCTTGACTACGTCAGCAGCTCCCCCTTCCGCGTGCCCGTGGCACGGCTGGCCGCCGCCCAGGCCGTCCTGACCTCGCACCAGCTAGGGCTCCGGTTTGCGGACGTGTGATAGAGCCCCTACGCCTACCGGCTAGAACCACTTCCTGGTATCACCAGTAAATCATCCGTTCGGATGATGCCCCCCTTCCTGCAGTCTGGTACGGTAGAGTAGACATAATATGACACTGCCTGTGAAGGCAACGTTATATTGGATGAAGTCCCAAATAGGAAAAGGTCATGCGTATACCTAGAATGATCCCCTTGTCGTTCCTAGCCACGGTCCTGTTTTTGGTAGCAGTGGCGTGTGGAGGCGCTGATGCGACTCCTACCACTCCCCCCGGGCCCACACCCACACCAGGTGCACCGCCCGGGGAGGTGGCCAACTTCCGCTTCTTGGTCAGTGACGACGTCAACGCCATCGACCAATTCCAGAGCCTGGAGGTCTCCATTAGCCGTATCGGACTGCTTCGCGGTGGCGAGTCCGGTAAATGGATCGAGGTGCCTCCTCAAACTCCAACCGTGGACCTGACTCAACTCCAGGGAGAGAACGCCGAGGAGATATGGAGCGGCACGCTGCCAGAGGGGCAATACACCAAAGTGTTCGTCTACATCGATTCCGTCCAAGGAGTCTTAACAGCGGAGCCCGGCCAAACCATCGACGTAAAGCTTCCCAGCAACAAGCTTCAGCTATCCAAGAGCTTTGAGATAGCCGCGGGTACCCCCCTCAGCTTTGTCTACGATCTGACCGTAATAGCCGCAGGCAACCCCAAGAGCGGTATCAAGTACATTCTGAAGCCTCAAATCGGCGAGAGCGGCAGCGCTCAAAGCTTCAAGGAGGTGGAGCCTACAAAGGCCATCGAAAGGCTAAAGACCAAAGGGGATCTGGCCTTTCAGCTTGAAGGCGATGTCGTTCCCGGAGGGGCGGCCACCGTCACGCTGACCTATCAGGGCATCCCGCTGCCGAACGTGCTCGTTGAGCTTGACGATGACTTAGGCGAGAACTTGGGCTCCACGGATGCTCAGGGCCAGCTTGTAATTCAGATTCCCATAGATGCCGACGAAGTGGAGTTGGAAACCGAGCTTGAAGGCAAACTGAAAATCGAGTATACGGAGGGTGTGCCCTCGACGCCAGAGGTGAGCGGAGAGCTTACGTTACAGCTCGATGCTGAAGCGGCGCCGGGCAGCGCCGTTACCCTCACGGTGACCCACCAGGGAACTGTGCTACCAAATGTGCCCTTCAAGCTGAACGACGAGCGGATCGGCGTCAGTGACGCCTTGGGCCAGCTTGCTTTCCAGATTCCCCTTGGCGTTCTCGAAGTGGAGCTGGAAGCCGAGCTGGAGGGCAAGTTCAAGCTGAAATTCCGAGAAGAAAAAATAGAGCCTCAGGAGTTCGAGGGCACCATCACCACTCTCACGGAGGGTGCCGAGCTGAACAGCCCATGGACCATCACTATCCCGGGCATAGAAGACCCTGTGACCGTCTACGTTCTGGAGGTGGAGGACGGGACGCCGCAGGTCGGAAGTGAGGTACAGGTCAAAGGGGTGTTCATTGAAGGTGCCATCCTGGACGCTGAGACCAAGGTCGAAGCGTCGGAGGAGGACGGGGATGAGGTCGAGGGATCAGAGGGTCAAAATGTTAAGGTGACCCAAACGGAAAACCCTTACGTCTTCGATCCGGATACCTACGAATTTGAGCTGGGCAAGACGTACACGCTCGTCTTCGAGCCCACTGGCGAGTTTCACACCTTCAACGTGGACGAATTGGGAATCGAGATTTTCGTAAACCCGGGAGAGGAAGTGAAACAGGAGATCACTCCTTCTGTACCGGGGACTTTCAAGCTCTACTGCATCCCACATGAATCTCTGGGGATGGTGGGTACGGTGACGGTCTCGTAGCCCAGGGTGCTCCTTCCGCCCAGAGGCAGCCTCAAATACTACGCACGGCTTGCGGCCGGGTCTCGCGCCTCGAGCTCCAGCGGGTCCAAGCTGCGGATCCGGCGGCTGGAGCCTACGCCAAGGAAAACGAAGAGCAGCATCACCACGCCACCCAGGATGACCGAGGCGGGAGCGCCCGCGTACCTGCCCAGCGGACCCGACATGTGTGTGCGGAACAGGCCTGCTGACGCTCCCATCTGCGCCCTGCCCAGGGGCATGACAACACCATAGGTCATCCCCCATATCGACATGACCCTTCCCCGAAGCTCGTCCGGCACTAGCATCTGCAGTGTGCTCTGCGTAGAGACACTGAAGATGGAGAAGCCTATGCCTGCTAGAAACACGAGCACCAGCGAAAGTCCGTAGGAGCTCGACGCGGCGAAGAGCATCACGAACATCGCCTGTGACGCTGCTCCGCCGATAATCAGCAGGCCCCTGCGTCGAAAGTTCGTCAGGCTCGCCGCCACCAGGGCACCGAACAGGCTCCCTATACCACCAACCGCGAACAGCGTGCCCAGCGTCGCCGCATCGCCGTTTAAGATATCGGTTGCAAACACCGGAAGGAGGCCCATGTGGGACGAGACGAAGAAGCTGCCCATAAAGGTCATCCCGATGAGCAATGTGAACAGCCTCCGCCTCCAGATATACTTGAGCCCGTCCCCTATGTCCTGTACAACGTTACCTCCGCGGGCACGCTCAATGGATGGCACCCGCACAAGGGACATGAAAAAACCAAAAAGGAGAAACGCTAGAGAAGCCAGGTAGAAGACCGCAGCCGCTCCCGCCAGAGGCGCGCCTGCCACCGCACCGACCCTATCGATAATGATCCCGGCAACGGCGGGGCCAAAGATCCGGGTGCCCGGCCAGACGATAGAGTTCAGACTAACGGCCTTCATCAGGTCCCGACGGTCCAGCAAGTGTGGGAAAATGGCCTGACGGCTGGGCTGATCAAAGGCCTGCTGCATTCCAAACACGAAGGTAAACGCGAACAGGTGCCAGACCTCGACCACCTCCGTTGCCGTTAGGGTGGCAAGCAGAAAGAGAGCAGACGCTACCATAAGCTGGAGAATGATGAGGAAGCGACGTAGCTCCACCTTGTCAGCGACGACACCGCCGAAAAGCGACAAGAATACAGCGGGGAGGGCTTCGGCAAGGCCCAACGACCCCAGCAGTAGCTCAGATTCGGTCAGTTTCCAGATCAGCCACCATTGAGTGACCATGGCCATCTGTATGCCGGACACGGAGAAGGCGTGGCCAACCCAGTACAAGCGGAAGTCCCGGTAGCGCAGAACGTCAAACACCTGCGCACGTTGTGCTAGACCGCTCAGTCTCACAAGTCTAATCCCCTGGCAGGGTTGGAAGCAGCTTCCAGAGGGGCGTCCTAGTCCCTAAGCGGAATGTTCCCCCAGTGCACGGAGGAGGGGTCTGGCACCAGGGCCCTGTCTTTTATGATCTCCCTGAGCCTCAGGAGCGTCTCGTTGGGATTGTTGGTCACCAGCGCCCAGTCCGGCTCCTCTGGAATCCAGTAGGGCGAGGTGATCCGTACCACCGTCGCCTCTTTGGCATTCAGATAAATGCCCATCTGGTCTGGCTGCATCATCACACCTCCAAGAGACTACTCTACCGTCACCGTCTTGGCCAGATTCCGGGGATGGTCCACATCACACCCTCTGCGGAGGGCAATGTAATAGGCCAGCAGTTGCAGGGGCACCACGGCCACCGCAGGGGTGAGCAGCGGAGGAGTCTCCGGTATCTCTATGATGTGGTCTACCTTGCCCCGCAGCGTTTCGTCTCCGTGGGTGACTACGGCGATGATGGTGCCACCCCGGGCCCTCACCTCTTCTATGTTGTTCATCATCTTGCCGTGAAGATAGTTGCGGGGTGCTATGGCTACATCGGGCATGCTCTTATCGATCAGGGCTATGGGCCCGTGCTTCATCTCTCCGGCGGCATACCCCTCCGCATGGATGTAGCTCACCTCCTTGAGCTTGAGTGCTCCCTCCATGGCGGTGCTGGTAGTCATGCCGCGCCCCAGGAACAGGAAGTGATCGTACTTATAGTAGAGCCCTGCCAGCTCCTCGATCCACTCGCGCTGCTCAAGCGCCTCCCCCATGAGGCGGGGAATCTTCACCAGATCGTCCAGGGCCGAAGCCAGACGCCCCCCTTCCAGAACGCCCCGCTCCCTCCCGATATACGCCGCCAGCAGATACAGCCCAACGATGGATCCGGTGAGGGCTTTGGTGCTGGCCACACTGATCTCCGGGCCTACACGGATAAATACAGTGCCGTCCGCTATGCGCGTGGCCTGGCTCCCCTCGGCGTTGCAGATAGTCACCTGCTTGACCCCGCGTCTGGCCGCCTCCTCCATTGCCCCCAGAGTGTCCGCCGTCTCGCCGGACTGTGCCACAGAGACCAGCAGCGTGCGGGGCCCTAGAAGCGCATCCCTATAGCGGAACTCCGATGCATTGTCCGCCTCCGCGGGCAGACCGGTCAGACTCTCCATCATATAGCGCCCGGCCTGGGCGGCCTGCCAGCTGGTGCCCATGCCTATCAGGACAACCCGGTCCACCTGGGCCAGCTCCTCAGTGGTCAGACCAATCCCCTCAAGCATCACATCGGCAGGGTCAAAAAGGACCCGACCCCCTATCGTACGGGTGACGGCCTCCGGCTGCTCCATAATCTCCTTGAGCATGAAATGTTCGTATTCACCCTTTGTCGCCGCCCCGGGGTCTATGGCAATAGCGTGGGGCTCCTGATGTACAGGGGTGCCATCCACTGAGCGGTAAGAGGCGCCATTATGGTCAATACGGACCAGTTCGCCCGGCGCAAGAAATACCACGCGATTGGTATGGGGCAGCACAGCCGGAAGATCGCTTGCCACCAACATCCCCTCATCGGCATAGCCAATGGTGATGCCGCCGGCGTTCCCCATACGGAAAGCAGCAATAACATTGGGTTCCTGGACCGCCATGGCAACCACCGCGCTGGCCCCCCGGAGCCGAACCGCCGCGCTGCCTACCGCATCCGTGAGCTCAGCTCCTGACTTCAAGCTGCTCTCAATGAGGTGCACAATGACCTCACTATCTGTTTCTGAGTTGAACCGGTGGCCCTGTCCAAGAAGCTCATCCTTCAGCTCCTGATAGTTCTCCACGATCCCGTTATGGACAATGACCACCTTTTGACTACAGTCCAGATGGGGGTGTGCGTTCACATCGTTGGGTATGCCGTGAGTGGCCCATCGGGTGTGACCGATACCCACCGTGCCTTGAGGAAGAGCCGCCTTCATCGACTCGACGAGACTGTTGAGCTTGCCCGCCGCCTTCCACACTACGATACGGTCCTCGGCATCCAGGAGAGCGATACCGGCGCTGTCGTAGCCGCGATACTCCAGGCTGGCCAGCCCCGTAAGGAGAAGCGGAGCGGCCGGCTGGTTCCCAACGTATCCGACGATTCCACACATACTGCAAGCGCCTCCCAACAGAGAGCACTACGACGTGGTGCTGCTGAAGGCGTTCCGGTAAACGCCCCGGTACTCATCCGGCAGTAACTCGGCGATTCGCATCATAATCATATCGGTCAACGACTGCAGGACCTCCCGGCTCGGCTTCCCCTCTATTACCGGCAACGAGAAGGGGGAGCCAATATGGACCCTGATTCTGTGAAACGGAAAGAGGATCCGCCAGTAGCCGGGAACCCTCTCTGTTCCTGTTATCCCTATCGGTAGAATGGTCGCCTGCGTCTTGATCGCCAGATAGGCAACGCCGTAGAGAGGCTTCCGCAGCCCGTTCGGGCTCCGCGTAGCCTCCGGGAATAGACCTACAACTCCATCCTGCTCCAGAACTTTCATGACCCATCTGGCTGCGGATGGGTCATTTCCGCCACGATCCACGGGATGAACCCCCCAGGCCTTGAAGGCCAGGGCCAACAGGCGGTTCTTGAACAGCCCTCTATGGGCAAGGAACGAGACCCTCCTGGGCATGGCTGCCGCCACCACCGGTGGATCAGCATTCGACAGATGGTTGGCAACCACCAGGAGCCGGCCTCTTGGGGGCACCGCTTCCCGTCCCACCACCTCCCACCGCCCAAAGATTGCGAAGCAGAGGCGAGCAAGCCTCATTCCCAGGATATACAGAATGGTCACGTTGACTTTCCCAACAATGAGACCACCCACTCTACCACGTCCCGCACGTTGAGGCCATCGGTCGTTACAATCGTAGCATCCTCAGCGGGTCGTAGCGGGGCAATCTCCCGTTCCAGGTCCAATCGGTCTCTCTGCTGCAGCTCTCTCAGCACCTGCTCATACCCCACGCCCGTCCCGAGGCCTTGCAGCTCCTTGTATCTCCTCTGCGCACGCTCTTCCACCGCCGCCGTCAGGTACACCTTGAGCGGGGCGTCCGGCAGCACCACCGTACCTATGTCCCTCCCCACCATCACTACCTGCCCCTCCCGACCGATGCTACGCTGCCGGGCCACCATCGCATCCCTCACTGCCGGTATCCGGGCCACCCGGGAGACCCCCTGCTCAACCTCCGGAAGGCGCAGATATGGCGTGACATCCCGGTTGTCCAGGAAGATTGAGGCTTCGCCCCCATCCTCAAAGCGCACCTCCAGGTCATGCTCCTCCACCAAGCTAGCCATGCCCTCCCTATCCTCAAGGTCAACACCATCCTCCAATGCCTGCCAGGTAATGGCCCGATACATGAGGCCGGTATCCAGCACCCTGTACCCGAGGCGCTGTGCGAGAAGCCGCCCCACCACGGTCTTTCCGGATGCCACAGGCCCATCAATAGCTATGGCTTTGGGTTCTGTCACGAAGAGGTGTCCGCCCCTCTCTGAGAGTGGTCCTGGACATGAGCGCAAGGGCGCGCCAAGCCGGCGAGCCCGGCAGCGATTATAGTCATCAGTGAGGTAGGAGGCAAGGTGGGACTGGGTGCGCCCTTGAGATGGTCCGAATACAACCCTTTGTTAACGCACTGGTTTCTCAGGTGAACTTGCCTCGTCAACCCATCCTGTGTACAGTGGATTGAAGTAACGGGGAAACGATACCATTGATCTCTTACTTGCGCTCCAGCTACGCAACCAGGCTCGCTGAACACACCTACTCTACCCCACTGCTGCTTCTGCTCCAACTCTCCGTGGCAGGAGCCGTGCTCCTCTCTCTGCTGGCAGCCTTTCACTCACGCCTTCCCGGTGACGTCGCAGTGGTGCGAGGCGTGCAAGACCTATCCACACCATGGCTGGACGACTTCATGAGGGCATAGCGCTGCTCGGCACCAAGGGCTTTGTCATTGGGAGCATCGCTGGAATAGGCGCCATCCTGACCCTATTCCGACGATGGAGAGAGGCGGTGCTCCTCTGGCTAATCCTCATCCCAGAAGGATTTCTTCAACTGCTCAAGGCCGTCATCGACCGACCACGACCAACCGAGGAGTTGGTGCGCGTGCTGGACCCGTCTGCCATAGGAAGCTTCCCTAGCGGACACACATATCACGCAATGCTACTGCTGGGTCTTCTCCTGCTCTTTTCCGCGACCGGAATCCGAAACCGATGGCTCCGCAACGGTGTTATGGCTATCTTCAGTTCGCTGATCCTCTTCACAGCGGTCTCGCGGCTGTACCTTGGGGCACACTGGCCCAGTGATATCATTGGAAGTGACCTCGTTGCAATACACACCCTGTTCGTCCTGTACAGTATGTACCGCATGATGGGCGGACATCTCTCCGCTCCGGAGCGGAGAGCACTATCCTGACCAACCGGCGCTAGATTTCGTTGTAACAGACAGAGCGCTACCCCGCTGGTTCTTCCCATTCACTGAATGCATAGTATGTCTGCGCCACTTTTGTCCTTTACACCTCCGTGATAAACTAGCTGAACTAGAAACTGAAAGAGACGCGACCAGATCACCGTTTCCTGTTCCTGCGCCTCTTCCAAGTCAGGAGCGTCATGAACTGGATAGATATCATCGTCATCATCGTTGCCCTTGTCGGAATATTCGTTGGTTGGCGCATCGGTTTCCTTGGAGCGATCTTTGCCACCGCAGGGCTCTATGTCGGTATGGTCCTGGCGGGCCAGCTCACCGACGACATCGCCGGGGCCCTCACGGACAGCGTCTCCAGTGACGCCATCGCCACGGCGCTGGCCTACGTGATTGTGGTGGGCGGGTCTCTGGCTGCGGCCCTCATGGCCCGCTCCATAGTCAAGAAGATGCTGAAATTCGTGTTCCTCGGCTGGATAGATAGCGTGGGCTCACTGGCATTGGGGCTGCTTGCCGGCGTCCTCCTGGGAGGAGCGCTGATCACCTTCGCCGCCCGCTACTCCAACGACCTTCCAGAGGGGGGTGGCTTGGGGGTTATAATCGAGATGAGCGGCATTCGGGGAAACATCAACGACGCCCTGGTCGACTCCTCCCTGGTGCCCTTGTGGCTTGACATCGTCGATGCTGTGCCAGGGAGCGCTTTGGGGATGGTGCCCGACGACTTCAAGCTGGCCCTAGAGGACCTGCAACGGCGCATTGACATTGCTGAAGAGGGGTAGAAAATGGAGGTCAGGCGAGGATAGACCGGCAAATCCATGTCCAACACAGTGACCGTCGCACCCGTCCTGGTCCTGAACCAGAACTACGAGCCGCTAAACGTCTGCAACGTGAGGCGCGCCATAGTACTTCTTGGCCGCGAAAAAGCGGAACTGCTGGTAAACGGCCGGGGGGAGCTTCACAGCCCACGGCAGTCTTTCCCAGCCCCCTCCGTAATCCGCCTCACCTACATGGTTCGCCGGCCGCTGCTCCAGCGGCGCCTCTCCCGCAGGGACGTATTTGTCCGCGACAAGTACATGTGTCAATACTGCGGCAAGGAGAGCCGGACCATGACCCTGGACCACGTTGTTCCCCGGTTCCGGGACGGTGGTCACGCCTGGGACAACGTGGTGGCGGCATGCATCCCCTGCAATCACCGGAAGGCGGGCCGCACGCCCAAGGAGGCGGGTATGCGGCTGCTCCATGAGCCACAGGCACCCCGGCCCAACCCCTACTACCTGTTCCAAGCCCGCTCCCTGCAGGACGAGTGGCTCCAATTCATGCCCTGGATGAAGCGAAGCTAGGCCACAGCGCGTACGAGGAGACTCAGGAGGCCACCACCGCTGCCCTCGGCAACGCCAGCATCAGCACATCCAGAGCAATGCGAGGGTTGGCGTTCTGCTCCAGCCTCTCCATTGTGGCCGCAAGCTCGCTCGCGAAGCGAGCCATCTCCACGGTCTGGAATTGCTGGGACATCCTCACAAGCGCTCCGTCGTGGTCTGCGCCCAGGTAGTCCAGGTTCACCACCAACTCCCGCGACCCCTCCCGCAGTACCAGCAGGTCACGCCACCACTGGAGCCACAGACCCAGGACCTGCCGGGCCGTCTCCCGGCTCCTTCCGTACTGGGCCGCCAGCTCCCGCGCGTACTCGAACCGCACCTCAAGTCCGCCATCGACCACCTCCTGGAGCCGCTGGAGCTGCCGGGTCCGCTCCTCTATCACGGTGGAGTCGGACGTGGCGGCCAGCGCCCACCCCAGCCTGCCACCCGAAAGGCGTCCCAGGAGCTGGGCCCGCTCCTGTGAGAGGCCCTGTTCATCAATTAAGAGCTTAGCAACCGCCTCCAGAGACAGTGGCCGCAGCCCCAAACGCTGGCACCGGGACCGTAGGGTGAGCGGGATGGCCTCCTCATTGGATGTCAGGAGCAGGAGAAGCACCTGAGGCGGCGGCTCCTCGACCGTCTTCAGCAGGGCATTGGCCGCGTACAGATTGAGGCGCTCGGCACCATCGATGATGAACACTCGGCAGGCACCCTCGTACGGCTTCAGCGTGGCCGCCTGCTCCAATGCCCGTACCTGATCGATGGTGATCTCGGCCCGCAGGCGCTCCGTCCGTCCATCGGTCTCCACCCCGATCACCTGAACGTCCGCGTGGATGCCGCCCTCTATGCGCTGGCACTGCCGGCACGCGCCGCAGGGCCTCTTCTGCTCATCGAGGCAGTTGACCGCGCGGGCCAGGTCCATGGCCAGGGTCATCTTGCCGACCTGGGGCGGGCCCACCAGCAGGTAGGCGTGGGAGAGCCGGTCCTGCTGGAGGCTTTTACCTAGCGCCTGAACCAGATGGTCCTGCCCTATGGTCTTCCAGGTGGTCACGGAACCTCCTCCCACGGCAACATTAGAGGCGGGTGGGTAACCCCTCTACACCACGTCCGCCGCCATCAGGTCCTGGTACGTCTCCCGGCGCCGTATGAGGCGGGCGGCGCCGTCACGCACCAGGACAATGGCCGGCCTGGGCGCCATGTTGTAGTTGCTTGCCATGGCCGGACAGTACGCGCCCGACGCCGGAATGGCGATGATATCGCCGGGCTCCGTGGCTGGCAGGTCCACGTCCCGCACCAGGATGTCCCCGGACTCGCAGAACCTTCCGGCAATGGTCACCCGCTCCGCCGGCTCCTGCTCCATACGGTTGGCCACCACCGCCTCGTACTGGGCCTGGTAGAGCGCCGGGCGGATGTTGTCGCCCATCCCACCGTCCACGCTCACATAGGAGCGCACGCCGGGGATCGCCTTCCGGGAGCCGACGGTGTACAGCGCAACGCCGGCGGGCCCAACAATGGAGCGCCCCGGCTCGATGACCAGCGTCGGCTGGCTGTCAAAGCCCTGCGCCTCGCACTCCCGCTTGACGGCAGAGGAGATAGCCTCAGCGAACGTGGCCACCGATGGCGGCTCATCGTCCCTGGTGTATGCTATTGCGAACCCTCCGCCGGGGCTGAACTCCAGAAGCTGGAAGCCCTCCTCCCGCATCCGTGCCGCGAAGCCCAGCACTATCCGCACGGCCTCCACATACGGCTCCGTCTCGAAGAGCTGCGAGCCTATGTGGCAATGGAGCCCCACCAGCCGCACACCCTTCGAGGCCAACGCCTGCCGCACCGCCTCCTCCGCCTGCCCCGTCTCTATGGGAAACCCGAACTTGCTGTCCAGAGCGCCCGTGCTGATGTATGCGTGGGTATGCGGGTCCACCCCCGGCGACACACGGAGCAGGATATCCTGAACGCGGCCAACCTCCTGGGTCACCTCCTCCAGAAGGTCCAATTCGTGCAGGTTGTCCACCACAATACGCCCGATGCCACCGCGTACCGCCTCGGCCAGCTCGTCACCACCCTTGTTGTTGCCGTGGAAGTACACCTCCGCCGCCGGCATGCCACCGGCCAGGCCAACGGCCAGCTCTCCTCCGGAGGCCACGTCCAGCCCAAGGCCCTCCTCACGCAGCAGGCCCGCCAACGCCACGTTGATGAACGCCTTGGCGGCGTAGATGACCCTGGTGTCGGCATAGCGGCTGCCGAACTCCTCCCGGTACTGCCGGCACACCCTCCGCAACGTCTCTTCATCGTACACGTAGAGGGGCGTGCCGTACTCCTGCGCCAGGTCCATCACGTCGCAGCCGCCCAGCACCAGACGCCCCTGTGCATTGATGGCAGCAGTGTGGGGGAAGACGTTTCGGGTCGGGAAGTCGTTCACGGCCACCTCACCGGATGGATGGCGGAAGGGGTACGCACGGAGCCGGCCTCCGTAGCTGTTTCCTGGGATGCCTCATCTTACGTTTGCCCCATTGCACTGTCAACAGCGGCCCACCGTGAGATTCATAGCAGTGATGCTATAATGGTGCGACCTATTTGCGTAGCGGATATGGACATTGACGAACGAAAACCGCCATCGGGCCGCTCATTCATCCGGCCCTGAATACTCGCGCATCGTCGTCAAGGCGGGCACCGGCCTTTTGACCGGAGGCACCGACCACCTCGATTTGGACGTGATGACCGCCCTCGTGGACCAAGTGGCACATCTTCATGGAAAGGGCCATGAGGTGCTCCTGGTCACATCGGGGGCCATCGCCGCCGGACGGCATGCCCTGGGCTCACGCCAGGAGCACCGGGGTATTCCCCATCGCCAGGTGCAGGCCGCCGTGGGCCAGAGCCGCCTCATGCACACCTACCAGGAGCTGTTCACCCGTCACGACCTGATTGTGGCCCAGGCGCTCCTGACCCGCACCGATATCGCCGATCGCAAGGGATACCTCCATATCCGCGACTCACTTCTGGCCCTGCTGGACATGCGGGTGCTGCCCATCATCAACGA
This sequence comes from Chloroflexota bacterium, assembly GCA_027295645.1. GTDB lineage: Bacteria > Chloroflexota > Dehalococcoidia > Lucifugimonadales > JAPUKM01 > JAPUKM01. Next base: position 16,053 of record JAPUKM010000167.1, read on the forward strand.
AAACGACGTGGTGGCCGTGGAGGAGATCAGCGAGGAGACGTTCGGAGACAACGACACCCTTTCGGCCCAGGTCTCCAACCTGGTGGACGCCGACCTGCTGGCGATTCTCACCGATACCGACGGCCTGTACACCGCAGACCCTGACGTAGACACAGAGGCGCGGCTGATCCCCAGGGTGGAGAGGATAGACCAGGCCATCATGGACCTGGCCGCATCAGAAAAGATCGACGCCTGGGGTCGCGGAGGTATGACCTCCAAGCTGGAGGCCGCTCGTCTGGCCACCGGCTGGGGAATCACCGTCGTCATCGCCAGGGGCACCGCCCCGGATGTTCTGCTGGACCTGGTCTCCGGCAAGCCACGGGGGACGCTGTTCGCACCCACCGCCAGCAAGATGGAGAGCCGGCGTCGCTGGCTCCTCAGCGGCCTCTCCACCAAGGGTGAGCTCCGCGTGGACCAGGGTGCCGCCTCCGCGCTGCGCTCTCAGCATAGGAGCCTGCTGCCTGCCGGGGTACAGGAGGTCCGGGGCGACTTCGCCCGCCACGACGTGGTGCTTGTCGTCGACTCCGAGGGCCAGCGTGTCGCTTGCGGCATCACCAACTACTCCTCAAAGGAGGTGGCGGCCATCAAGGGACTCCGCTCCGACCGCATCCAGCAGGCCCTGGGCTACCAGCACGGCGATGAGGTGGTGCACCGCAACAACCTGGCGGTGCTGTAAGATAGCCGGTGGACTCAACGATGAGCACACAGACTACAACCCAACAACTCACCGCCATGGGCCAGCGGGCCAGGGCCGCCGCCCTGAAGCTGGCCAGGCTCTCCACGGAGGTCAAGAACCGCGCCCTCCTCAACATCGCCTCGGCCCTGGAGGAGCGCAGCGACCAGGTCGTCGCCGCCAACCGGAAGGACTACCAGGCGGGCCAGCGCAACGGCCTCAGCGAGTCACTGCTGGACCGTCTCCTGCTCAACCATGAGCGGCTGGCAGGCATGGCCGGAGACGTCCGCACCATCGCGGAGCTTCCAGACCCCGTTGGCGAGGAGTACGACGTCCGCACCCTGCCCAACGGCCTCATCCGGGCACGCCGGACCGTGCCGCTGGGAGTCATCGGAGCAATATACGAGAGCCGCCCTCACGTGACGGTGGACATCGCCGCCCTGTGCCTCAAATCGGGCAACGCCGTCATCCTGCGCGGCGGCAGCGAGGCCTACCAATCCAACAGGGCGCTCAGCGCTCTTGTACGTGAGGCCATCGCATCCGCGGGCGTACCGGAGGATGCCGTCCAGTTCGTGGACAGTACGGACCGCTCCCTGGTGGCCGAAATGCTCCGCATGAAGGAGTACATAGACCTGCTCATCCCACGCGGCGGCGCGGACCTGGTCCGGCGCGTGGCGGAGGAGGCCACCATGCCCGCGGTGACCGGAGGCATCGGCGTTTGCCACACCTACATCGACCAGGCCGCCGACCTGGACAAAGCGGTGGAGATCGCCTTCAACGCCAAGGTGCAGCGTCCCAGCGTGTGCAACGCCCTGGATGCTCTCCTGGTCCACAGCCAGGTCGCTCCACGCTACCTCCCTCTCATAGCCAGGCGGTGGAGCGATGCCGGTGTGGAGATCCACGCCGACAAGCGGACATTGAGCATCCTGGGTCCGGAGAACGGACTTAACGTCTCACCCGCGACCGATGAGGACTGGGGCAAGGAGTTCCTCTCACTGACCGCGGCCGTCAAGGTGGTGGACTCTTTTGACGAGGCGATTGCCCATATCGATAGCTACGGCTCCGGCCACTCCGAGGCGATCGTCACGGAGGACCAGGCCACCGCAGACCGGTTCCTGGACGATGTGGATGCCGCCGTGGTCTTCACCAACGCCAGCACCCGCTTCAACGACGGCGCGGAGTTCGGCCTGGGTTCGGAGGTGGCCATCAGCACCAGCAAGATGCACGCCCGCGGCCCCATGGGGCTGCGGGAGCTCACCTCCTACAAGTGGACAGTCCGTGGCTCAGGCCAGGTCAAACCGTAACACGCGATGGGCATGCCCATAGGGGTGTTCCCTCGGTTTTAGCATCCTACCAGGCGAGAGGGGTCCCATGGCCAACTACTACTTTGAGCGAGAGTGTCGCACGCCTCAGTCGGAGGTCTACAACATCCTGGAGGGGGAGTCCACCGTCGGTCGGATAGACCTGCACTTCACTCCCCCACTTGTCCACTCGACCCTGTGTATCAATGAAAGCCTCACCCAGGAGATGATCCAGGAGCTTATAGAGGCCATCGACGAAGAGCTGGTGGACGTTGTGGGCATCGCCAGGGAGGAGTTCATCGTCCACGTCCACCAGGGGCGGGACATGGGCGTCTACAGCAACCGGGAGTTTAGCACCAACGGAGAGGGAGGGTAGCCAAGCAAGCTCACCCGCTCTTTCGCTGAAGCGCCCTGCGGGCCGCCGCCTCAACATCGTTGGCGCTGAGGCCGTACTTGACCAGGAGCTGCTCCGGCTTTCCGGACTCCGCGTACCGGTCCTGGGCCACCACCTCCACCGGCACAGGGTGTGTCTTGGCCACCGTTTGTGCCACCAGGCTCCCCAGACCTCCGTGCAGATAGTGCTCCTCGGCGGTCACAATAGCGCCCGTCTCCGCTGCGGCACTGGTGACGGCCTCCTCATCCAGCGGCTTTAGCGTAGCCATGTTGATTACCCGGCAGTCGACACCCGTGGCCGCCAGGCGCTCCGCGGCCTCCAGGGCCGTTGCCACCATAATTCCGCT
>JAPUKM010000168.1 GCA_027295645.1 Chloroflexota bacterium
CGAAAAGAGCAAACTGAGCAGACCTACGGTGATGTAGCCTAACGGCACGATCACCACGTAATAGACGACGAACAGAAGAGCGTCGAGGACGAAGAAGGTCACGTTCAGGACCGGGTTCAGCACATCGAAGGAAAAAAGGAGAGCAACCAGCCATCCCACTGCAACCATCGTCGTGACAACACCGAACAGGACCGCGAACCACGGCGTTGACAGCCTGGCAGCTTGGTCCTCTGGCGTGGTTATACTGCCACGGATCTCCATCGCGTGGCTCAATGCCAGGGCGGAAAGTGCGGCGAAGAAGAAGCTAACGGTGATGAGCATCTCCAATCCACGGCCGGTTTCCGGGTCGCCGGATGAACGCAGAGCCAATTCTGCCAAGACTAACCCAAGGATCACGGCCACCAGACCCACCACAAACGACGAGAAGACCTGGTCAAAGTGGATACGGGACTCGGCTAATTTATAGCCTCGCCGCCAGAGGTAGACTCCTCCTACCAGAGTTACCTGGAGCGAGGAGAAAAACGTGTTGGCCAGCTGATCGCCCGCATGAGCAAACCAGCCTGGATCAAACAGCCCATACCCTCCGCCGTTCTCAAATCGCGCCGTCGTCATCAGCACGATCATGAGATAAATCCCCGTGATCAGGTGCGCTTTCCTATCGCTCCAGTCCTGCCGTCCAAGGTTTACCGCCCCGAAATAGCTGGCGGCCAGCACAATCAATATGCTGGGAAGGCTCAGCGGCACCTCAGTCCACCCTATCGCATCCGATTGGGCAAGCCATACGGCCCATAGGTAGACCCAAAGCCCCTCTATAAGGAACACCAGCAGTAGAAGCGCATTAGCCAGATTGAACGAAAGGATCAGGCGGGTCAGCAAGAACTTCCCCGTTCCAGGAGATGCTGTTGGTGGCCATTTGGGCGTGCTCATGGAATCACCGAAGTGTGTCACTCAATGGTAATCGTTTGAAGCTCAGTCCAATCGACTTCATCAGAGACGGAGTAGATGGGCAGTCCCGAGGCGAACCTGGCTCCATTGCTAGCACCGATCTGCACAAGACCCACAGAATGCCCTGCGGACTGCAATTGTGTGAGGATCATTGTGGTGGATTCGTCAGGTACCGCCGTCACCACGAGAACAGCGGTACCCCAGCGGAGTCCCTTTCCCTGCGTTCTGAGGAGGCGGCTGATGGGAGTAGCTTCAAAGGGCCCTACGTCAGCCATCGCCTCCAGGATTAGGGAAAATTGATCGGGGTTCTGAGACGGAGGAACCTGTATGAGCCCGGAATTGAATCGACTTGGGCCGTTAACATAGACCCCCGTGGAGAGGCGATTCTCAAGAGCGTCGTTGGCTAGGGCGGTTGCGGTGAGCACACCCAACTCCAGAAGGTCGATCCTCGCATCGTACCGGGGGCGAGGGACAGTTCTCACGTCCAAGAAGATGACGAAGCTGGGGGTCGCGCTGACATCGTAAACTCGTGTCTGCAATCGACCAAGTCGTGCGCTGGCCTTCCAATGAATGTGCCTTAGGTCATCGCCGGCCAGGTACTCCCTGGTTCCCATTGGACGGGTTGTGTCAACAAGTGGATGCCGCTTCGCTCGAATGCTCCCGTGCAGCTCTCTAGAAAGCGCTCTGGGGTAGATGACAGGCAAAACGCGAGGGTAGATTGTCAGATCGCCGTGAGGTTCAATCTCCGTTAACTGAGTGTACAGGCCAAACAGGTCACCGGAACGAATCGTACTGGGCCCAAAGTTGAAGTACCCCCTTCGGTCACATCGCAACGTATACTTTCTGGTAATGCGATGGTACCAGCCTAGGGAGAAGTCGCTTCGGATGGTCGCCCGTCCGGGGTCGATGCTGCGATGACTCGCCTCCTCAAGGACAGTCACCTCTCGCGGAATCTCTTGCAGCACGGATACCCAGGGAAGTGGCAGGCCCTTCCAATTCGTGACGCGCACCACCAGCTCTACCGCATCGCCTGTAAACGCTCGGGAAGAGCTCAGAGCGAACTCACAATCCAAGCGAGTGAGACTGTAGTGAGCCCACAGGCGTGATACTCCTGCCAGGATGAAGAGCAGAACTGATATTAAGAGCAGTGGTACGGAGTTCAGGGGCCCGCTGGCAAGCAACAGGGCTGCAGCGATAAGGATCCAGTAGCTACCCATGGCTGCCTATGCGTTAGTAATGTCCGAAACCTGTGTTTCTTGCTCAACCGGCACCGGCACAGATTCAAGGATATTGTCAACAATATCCTCGGCTATGCCCCCGCGGAGGCGGCTCTGAGGCTTTATCACAATTCGGTGGGAAAGTACGTAAGGAGCCATGGCTTTGACGTCATCCGGCTGCACGTATTCTCGTCCAGAGACAGCGGCTCTGGCCTGAGCGGCGTGGAAGAGTTGGACCATCGCCCGAGGGCTGGCTCCAAGCTCTACTGCCGCGTCGGAGCGGGTAGCGTGGGCCAGGTTGATCACATACTCCTTTGTGGCCTCTGCTACGTGGACCCTACGAACAAGCCTCTGCATTTCTAGCAGATCCGCAGATTGGAGTACCGGCTCAAGTGCGTCAAGCTGATTCTCCTCCGTGAGCCGGGTCAGAATTTCTCTGTCCTCCTCAGAAGACGGGTACCCAAGCTTTATCCGTATCAGAAACCGATCGATCTGGGCCTCCGGCAGCGGAAAGGTCCCCTCCAATTCGATAGGGTTCTGAGTTGCCAGGACCAGGAAGGGTCGAGGCATCGCCATCGTCTCACCGTCCACCGTGATTTGGCGCTCTTCCATGGCCTCCAGCAGGGCAGACTGGGTACGGGGCGTCGCCCGGTTGATCTCATCGATCAGCACTAGCTGGGCCATAATCGGGCCGGGCCGAAACTCGAACTCGGAAGTTTTCTGGTTGAACACGTGGGTGCCGGTGACGTCCGAGGGGAGCAGGTCAGGGGTCGATTGAATGCGGCGGACCGTGCAGCCGAGGGAGCGTGCGATAGCCTTGGCGAGTGTGGTCTTACCAATGCCGGGGACGTCTTCAATAAGTACATGGCCCTCACAGAGGATAGCAATAAGGATCAGGGTCACAGCATGATCTTTGCCGACTATGACGCGCTCGACGTTCTCCCGAATTCTCGACGCAGCGGCCAAAACGTTTCCAATTTCCACCGGTGTCACCATCCTCAGATTCCCTGCATTGGAGAAAGCTAGTTTACTATACTCCTGAAGGCGGCAGATGGTGGCAGATAGGAGGCGTGACCCACTGTCGGAAAGACAACCTCCACGTATTTGGCAGCCGTGACTGCACTGATTACCTGATCGAAACCGTTGGCCTTGTGTTACCTGGACGACCCCGATCCGACATATGTTGGGCTGACCGGTTTCCCATGTGAAACACTATGGCATCGAAGCGTTGGGTGCCAGGGCCTCTAAAGTTGCGTAGACTTCCTATGGGAGTCGTCTCGTCGAAGGACCCTTTGGTGCACCCAAAGGGTGTTTGTTCGAACGGTCTGGCGTGGTATTGAAAATGCAAGTCCGCATGACTAGAATCTGCGACACAGTATGATCCAATGAACCACACGGAGAAAATCTCTATGGCAGCGGCACTGATGGGGACCGATCACTATGTCTACCGGCAAGATGGCAGAGTGTATCTGCACAAAATAGGCGGCGGAGAGCCACTGCTTTTCCTCCATCTCGTGGGCGCAAGCGGTTGGTCTTGGAGGAAAGTCGTCGATCAGTTTGCCATGCATTTTGAATGTTACGTCCTGGATCTCCCCGGATTCGACCACTCGGACATTCCTCCAAGGCAATACTCGATGGACGACTATGCAACCGCCGTTCTCGATGTTATGGATGCTGCCGGGCTGGAGCAGACCGACATCATCGGAGCCCGCACCGGCGCCATCCTGGGCATGATTCTGGCAGCTGAGCATCCAGAGCGAGTGAAGAGGTTGGTATTGAATGGTCTGCCATATTGGGACAAAGAACACGGGCAGATCATCTGGGAAAAATTCTTCCTTCCCCAGTTTACGGACACAACATCGTATCACCTGCCTGTCAATCCTCTAACTACTTGGGAGGAGGACAGAGAGAAAAATCCCGCTCTGGATAGAGAAGCATGGCAGAAGGCTCACGACATATTAGAGAAGAGCCGTCTCTGGAGCCGCCTGAGCGAGCAGGGCAATACCGGATATGATATCCAAGCGATCGGCCCTAAGGTGACACAACCCACCTTACTTCTCTTCGGAGAGAATGACGTACTTCGACGTAGCGAGCAACGTGCCCACAGCGACATAAAGGGCTCTATTCTTAAGACAATTGCCGGCTCTGGAGGGCTCACATTCGACGACCGACCCGAGGAATTTGTAGGAGAGGTGCTGGACTTTCTCGAGTCGAAACAGTGATTCAGCAGACCTACAGGGTCTGCCAACCAAGTTGATCTCGGGAACCCAAGGCCGTCGGGTGGCCGGTGTGGTGAACAGCCTATCGGTACGTAGTGGGGCCTCACACGTTGAACGCACAGTCAACCTCCAGATGTTAGAATTGTTTACAGTTCTCAGAGGGAGGGGCATATGCAGGACAGCGAAAGCACCAGGCAATGGCAGGTAACATGTGTGTGTGGATGGCGTACATCAGGAGCGAGAGGAGAAGTCGTCTCCGCCGTCATAGCTCACGGCCGAGATACCCACTCCCAGGACCTAACGGAAGAGCAGGCGATGTCACAGGCGGTGCCGATGCCGGCTGACGAGTGACCGCTATGCAGGGTGATAAGCCCTCTCAAGACATCGACTCGATGCCGGGACCACTATCTGAAGCACCGTGGTCACCGGATTTTGTGATGCAGGCAATCGAGATTTTGCCCGTCTTTCTGCGAAAGGGACACCTCTGGTCACTGTGTCCCGAGCACGCAGACTCGTTCGTTGTAGCGTGGCCGGTAGGCGCGCAGCCGGAAAAGATAACTGAGCAGGCAATGGTGCACCTTGGCATGCAGCCTACAGTGCTCCACTCGACATCGTGGCGGCAAGCCGGCAAAGAGTTAGTGCTGACTTACATCGCCGTCGTTCCGCCAAGCTCAGTGCCGCCGCCGTCTTGGCAGATCGTGGAAATCGCGCGTTCAGAACTGGCGCGTGGCGATGCGACAGCTCCTCCATCGTCCATCGGCGTGGCACAGGTGCAGGAGCATGCGCTGCGCCATTTGGCTTGGCTCAGAAAAGATGACCCGGCGATTGCGAGACTACTCGACGGCTGGTCGCTAGTGCTCGCTGATTACGTCCCGGAGCCGTTCCGGGCACTCGGCGGCCTGGCCCTGTGACGCTGCACCGTTCGAACGCTACCCCGGTGTGGCCGATTGCCATCTGTCACACGTTGTGAGGCCTCATGCGCCGCCAACATGCAAGGGGTAGGGTAACCAAAGGGACTTCGGACTCACCGTGACTCCACTGGAAGGTTCTTGTTATCGTTAGCAGTATGGAAGGACGTGTTTCCCTAAAAGCGTCACGGTACGTTGTACCAACTGCAGGGGCATATTTCCCATGCTGATGCGCAGGTTGAACTGGGTTACGCCAGCTAATTCCTGGTATTTGTGGATGCTTTCCAGGATGTTCTCCGGGCTGCCTACGAGGCATATTTCATCTCCAACGGCTTCAAAAAGATCCGTTTGCGGATCGAGACGGTTTCCCCGGCCATCCTGGAGCAACCCCATACGCCCGTAGAAGTCTAGCACTTGGCTCACGTAGAGTTTGCCCTCTGTTCTGGCCCGCGTATCCGTTTCCGCAACAAACGCAATGCGGTTGATGGCCACCGTCGCGTCAGATGGATCCTGGCCCTTTGCTGAGAGTAGCGCCCGATAATGATCAGCCTGCCTCTTGATGACCTCAATATGATATTGGGTTGCTCCGTACCAACCATCCCCAAGTTCGGCGGCCCGCTGCACGGAGCGGCGAATCGTCCCTCCCACCCAAATAGGAGGCCCACCTGGCTGGGTCGGTTCCGGATAGACCTTGCCCGTCACTTTGAAGTGCTTGCCTTGGAACTCCTCTTCGCCAGACCACAATTTTTTGAGGAGCACCAGAGCCTCATCCATCCGTGATCCAGCTTGATTTGGAGGAATGCCAAACCTCCTCATCAGGTCCGGATTGCCTACCCCCACACCCAGAATGAACCGCCCCCCAGAGATCTGGTCAAGGATCGCCGCATCATAAGCTAATCTGAGTGGATCCCAAAGCGTCAGAAGAGTTGCTCCCGTACCTAGCCGAAGTTTTGTACTTCTGGCCAAAGCGGATAAAACCAAAAGGGGCGAGGGCACATGGCCTGGCTCAGCAGATCGAGGGTGATGTTCTCCAGCCCACACGGAATCGAATCCGTACTCCTCTGCCACCTTCAGCAGTCCGACATAATCGTCCAGAAGGGTATGCAGAGCTTTCGACGTACTCCAGAAATCAAGCGCTAAGCCAAATCCAGCCATCAGGACATCCACCTCCGCGAGAGTGAAATATTGCAGCGGCGCCTTGAGATTCTTATGGGCAAGCTAAGGCAGTATGCTACTCGCCCATGATATTACATTGGGTCAAACTCAGTTTCCAGCTTGGCCTCTTGGAAGATGCAGCTAGTTTCCGCCTGCCCCCAAAGGGGTAGTACGAATGCCATCGATGTACGATCGCTCGGTCCGCTCGCAGCTATCGATTCGTCGTGGCTTCAGCAATAGCCTACACTGACTGGACCGAGCCGAGTTTCGCCATCATGCCAGCCCTGTCTAGTCGTCGCCCGTGCCGACCGGATCGATAGCTGGACCTCCCTCTACGCGGAAGTCCGGCAGCCATGTGAGAAAGCGCGGCAGGTACCAGTTCCGATCACCAAGCAGCTTCATCGTTGCCGGCACCAAAATACTTCGGACGAGTGTGGCGTCTACGAGTACGGCGACGGCCATCCCAAATCCAAACTGTTGCAACGGCTCAAGTTTCCCCGCCGCAAAGCCTCCAAACACCGCGACCATAATCAGCGCCGCCCCGGTAATCAGGCCTGCGGTCGACGTCACTCCGTACACCACGGATTCCGAGTTGTCTCCTGCCTTGTCGTACCGCTCCCTGATCCGGCTAAGCAGGAAGACCTGGTAGTCCATCGAAAGGCCGAACAGGATTGTGAACAGCATTAACGGCATCCAGGCCTGTATCACCTCCGTTTGCGGGAACCCAAACAACTCGTTGCCATATCCTTTCTGGAAGACCAGGACCAGGAGCCCGTATGCGGCACCGACCGAGAGCAGGTTCATGATGATCGAAGTAACGGGGATCACGATGGACCGGAAGACCACCATAAGGAGCACAAAGCTGAGGCTGAGGACCAGAGCGATCACAATTGGCTGGTAGGTTAGCGCCACCTCGTTGAAGTCGTTATCCACCGCCGTTTGCCCACCTACCAAGACCTCGGCCTCCGGCACCCCACTGAATGCCTCTGGGATGTATCGCTCCCTCAAGCGTTTGACGGCATCAGCCGTCGCCTCGCTCGTCGCATCGCCCTCCAGCGGGACGGCCAGCAGGGCCAGGTCTCCGTCGTCGTTGAACTCAAGATCGGCGGGGCCAAACCTATCGTCGTCCCTCAGGGCACTCGTGAGTTTCTGGATGGCCTCTTGAATCGGTGCTGCATGCACGTCCGTCGCAATAATAACGATCTCTGCCGGGGCATCGAGGCCGAAGCCGAAATCTTCCTGAAGGACCTCAAACCCTTGCTTGGCCCGGAAGTCATCTGGAAAAGTGCTGACACCGGAGGAGCCAGTGTTGATGTCGAAGTAGGAGATGGAGACGGCGACAAGGAGTCCGACGCCTGCGATCAGGCTTATCACTGGAAAGCGCATCACAATCCGTGCGAAACGATCCCAGTACTTGGGGCCCTCCCCGCCATCGCCCTTCTTGCGACGTCCGGGGATCCGGATGCTGAATCGGTCCACCTTATCGCCCATGACGCTCAAGACCGCTGGAAGTAGTGTGAGGCCTGCCAGCACAGCTACGGTCACCACTGAAATGGCGCCCAGGCCAAGGCTGACGAAAACGGCGTGCGGAATGATCAGCAGTCCAAGGAGCGCGAAAACAACCGTCAGGCCGCTGAACAGCAC
>JAPUKM010000169.1 GCA_027295645.1 Chloroflexota bacterium
CCCCCGACGAATAGGCCACTCTGGCTTCGCTCTGCCGCCGGTCAGCCAAATGATTGACCCAGCCCCATAGGATCCGCTCACGTCACCTTTGCCTGCACTCTCTATTCTAATGAAATGGCCTATGAAATGGCAGGTTGGCGCAAGTGCCACGGAGTGGCCTGTTCATGGGCATACGCCACGCGGTAGAGGAGCGGCTCCTCCAATGGGCGGCCATGGAGCATGAGGCCAATGGGCCACTGGTCGTTGTGTCCGAAGCCGGCGGGCACACTCACCGCCGGGATGCCGCAGACGCTCGCCATCCCATTGCGATACACAGCGCGTGATCTTGCCGGGATAGTCCTACCCCGGATTACCGTGGTCGAGGCGTCCCAGGCATCGCCGTAGGTGCTACCCGTGGGGAAAGCGATCACGTCTACCTGTTGGAACGCCAGGTTCACTTCCTGCTTGATGAACGCCCGCGCTTGCAACGCGTGCAGATAGTCAACGAACGGCTGCTTCTGCCCGTTCTCGATGACGTCGTGGTGGTCCGGCCACTCGTTGATCTGCTCTTTGGTGAAGTGGTCGAAGATGTATACTGGGCCTTCCGCGGCCAGCGACATCACGTTCGAGCGGCTCTCACCGGATCGTGGCAACTCAATCTCTATGATGTGAGCGCCAAGTTCGGCGAGCTTGCTTACGGCACGTCGGCAGACCTCTTCTTCCTCCTCTGTGGCGTAGGTCTTCCAGGCCCAATCATCTACCGGAACACCGATTCGAATCCCTTTTACGCCGTCTCGGAGCATAGCGCGGTGCTCATAGGGAGGCTCAACGATACTGACGGGGTCCCTGGGATCAAACCTCCCGAGAATATCGAGCATGATTGCATTGTCTTCGACGGTTTTGGTGATGGGGCCGGCCTGGTCCTGACTCCACGACGAAGCCCATACCCCGAAGCGGCTCACACGTCCAAATGTGCCCCGCATGGCCACCAGGTTGCTGTTGCTGCCTGGGTGGCGGACCGAGCCGCCAGTGTCAGTGCCGATGGAGGCGAGGCAGAGTGATGCAGCGGTGGCCGAACCCGACCCGCTGCTGGATGTGCCCGGACTTCTCGTAGAGTCCCACGCGTTGCGGGCGCCCACGGCGTTATGTGAGCCGCGGCCGATCTCGGAGACCACCTTGCCCATGAGGATACCGCCGGCGTCTTCGAGCAATTGGTGAACGGTGGCGCTTTCCGTGGGCTCATAGTCGACGCCCTTGGGGTTTCCCCACGTCGTCCGGATGCCGGACGTTGCCACGACATCCTTGAGCGTGTACGGGATGCCATGAAATGGCCCGCGGTAGCGCCCCTTCATGATTTCCCGCTCCGCTGCCTTCGCCCGCGCCATTGCATACTCGGGTGTGAACGTCGTGAACGAGAATAGGACCGGCTGGAGATGCTCCGTGCGCTCAATCGCCGCCTCGGTTATCTCTACCGGAGAGATCTCCTTCTTTGCGATCCTTGGAGCCAGGTCCGCGATTGTTGCGTTGACCAGGTCCACCTGTGTTGTCGCCATTGGGTTCTCCTTCCTCCGAGCTTCGACCTTTTCCACTGGCCTCGTCCACTATCGTGCATGGCCCTACGCGGCTGGGCTCGTGAGCACCGATTGGTCCACCTTCCGCTTCAACAACTGGCCATAGCCTTGCTTGGCCAATAGCTTACCGTTCTCCACCACGACTTTGCCTCGTAGGATGGTCGTAACCGGCCAGCCCTGCACCTCTTGCCCTTCCCATACGCTGTACTCACCCAGGTGGAGGTCCTTCATGGTCAGAGTCTTGTGGATTCCGGGGTCTATGATGGCTATGTCGGCGTCGCTGCCTACGGCAATAGCCCCCTTGCGTGGGTAGAGGCCAAAGATGCGCGCCGCGTTGGCGGACGTAACATCTACGAACCTTCGCAGTGACATCCCGCGCTTGACTACGCCCTCGGTGAACACGACGCCCATGCGCGATTCGGCCCCGTTGTGGCCACCACCCCAGCTCTCCGCTGTCTGCTGCGCTAGTTTATCTTTCAGGGGGACACAACCCTGGTCGGTGCCGGTAGCAGAAAGCGCACCGCCCAGTATCCCCGTCCACAGGCTATCCCGGTCATCGGGGTATTGCATCCCAGGGTAGTTGTTGCCGTCCATCCAGCGCCGGTCGGCCTTGTATGCCTCAGGGTCCTTGTAGTCCTCGGAGGTGAAGCAGAGGTAGGTATGCAGCACCTCGCCGTAGATGGGCAACCCGTTGGACCGGGCCTCCGTCAGAGCAGCGACGCCGTACCTGCCGACCGTATGCACGAAGTACACCGCTGTCTCCGTATGCTCCGCCAGGCGGATCACGCGCCGGAACGAAATATCCTCCGAAAGCCCGCTGTGGATGAGAGGGTGATTGTTGGCCTTGCCTGCCCGAGTGCCGTTCTCCTTCATTGTTCTATACATGTACGACACGATGTCATAGTCCTCTGAGTGCACCATGGCCACACCTCCGGCCCGATGCACGGCCTGAAAGACCGCCCACAACTCACCGATGCTCAGCCTGGCGAACATGCTGAGCCCTATCGGCGTATGATCAGTAATGAAGGCCTTGGTGCTGGTGAATCCCTCCTGCATGGCTTCGGGAATCTCTCCAAGCACAGAGCTGGGGAAGTCGCCGCGCAGGGTAATGTGGAACGAGTAGTCTATGTACGACTGCCCCTTCCACGCTTCGCTCCGTTCTTCAATGGCCTGCATAACACCGACGCCTGGTCGCTGAGTACAGAAGTCGAAAATGGTGGTGACTCCACCGAAGACAACACCCCGAGTAGTCTCAGCGGCACCGGCCTGGGATGCCACCGTCTGGTCCGGCGCCTCTGGCCTTGGGCCGATATGGGCGTGTGGTTCAATGCCACCAGGCACAACAATCTTGCCCTGGACGTCCAGCACCACCGCTCCATCAGTAGACAATTGGTCCGGAGCGCTGATGGCTACGATCGTTTCCCCGCTGATGCCAACTTCTAGCTCTGCATCGCCGTCTGGTGTTACTACTCGTCCGCCTTTGATAACGATGTCCATCATGCCAATCCTCCTGTATCCAGAAAACGTGCGCAGACCCGAGAAAGCAGGCACTCAAGAAAGTACCCTCAAGATCACTGTCATTCTGGCGACACAACTACTGCAATCCAGCGCCGCGTACGGTCATCATTGGCATCCACAGCGCCCCTATGAGCGCCCGACGGCGTTGTCGACGCGGGTCATGAGCGCTGAATCAAGCGGCCCTTGGGCCTCAGCGTCAATGCACTCGTGGAGTTCTTCGCGGTTCTTGACGCCCAGCACCACAGTGGAGACGTGCTCCAGCGAGAGTGCGTAGCGGTGGGCCAGAGAGGCGGGCGACTCTCCGACCTCTCGCGCCAGTTCACGGAAGGGCGCGGCCCGACGATAGTCCACCATTTCCGGATGCTCCTGAGGCATCTCACGGTCGATGGCGTCGGTCAGGGCCCCCGCCTGTACCGCCCGGATGCCCATGACACCGATGTCGCGTCCTGCGGCGGCGGCGATGATCTCGCGAGGTCTGGCGGGACCTTCGAAACGTTTGAGCCCTCCCGGCGAGTCCAGCACGTTGGCGATAGCCTGGACGGCAGCCGGCGCGGGGTCGCTTACGAGCGCCTTCAGAATGGTTTCGGGAACACCGATGCCTGTGATGCCCCACGCGCCGATCACGCCCCGTGCCACAAGCTCCTCAAGCGCCGGACGGACTGCTTCGACGAAAAGCTTGTAGGGCACCGCCCGAGGGTTATCCGGCGCATCTTCTGGAACGATCTGGCTGTGAAGAAAGAAGATATCCACGCTCTTCAGGCCCATGCGTTCCAGGCTGGCATTGAGGCTATTCTCAAGCAGAGGGAGGACCTCACTCGCTGGCTGGGCCCCGACGGAGCACTTGGTGGTGACCCGGACTCCGGTCGGGAGGTGGCCGCCAAAGGCGGCGCCGATCACCCGCTCGGCTTCACCGTCGCCGTAGCTTGGCGCTAGGTCAAGTAGGGTGATGCCAGCGTCCACCGCCTCCCGCACCGTAGCCACGCACTCTTCTCGGGTGGTGGGACCCCAGAGTTGGCCGAGCCCGCCCCCGCCTAGAGTCAGCGCGCTCACCTCGCCTAGCCTGCCCAACTTTCGCATTCGCATCCGAAATACGGTATCCCCTCGGTGGCGCCTCGTCAAATCCCGGCGGCGGCCACTCCGAACAATTTACAGCCTGTCAGAATCCCCTCCTGGACGGTGACTCACTAAACCAGTATCTGAACATCTAATGTGTCCTGTCTCTTCGCCTGGACAGGATATTATGTTGATTTGGATTATTTCTGAAAATAGGATCTGCCACCCCCACAAGGAGCCGCTACCCTCATGTCGCGCCTTCCCTCCGCGTTACTTTGACTTCCTCATTCCGAGTCTTCATCCGACATTGCTTTGCCGATACAACCCCGACTACGATGCCGAATACAACCCCCATTCCGATCCAAAGCGCCAGGTTGCCCGTTACCGCGCCAATGACCGCGCCAATGACGATCCCCAAGGTAATGCCGAGGCCCCTACCGACGACGATCGGGTCGCCGAATTTGCTTAACATCTTCCTTATTTCAGCGTACATACCTCACTCCTCGATTACATTTCTTGATGACTTTGTTGTACCACTCTACGATCTGGCCAGCGTTCGGACCAACTCCCGTAGACCCGGACTTTTGCCGTACGACAACAGATATGTCCGAAAGACGCGGGTAACGATGTTCATCGCCGCAATTACCGAGAGCGCCAGCACACCTAGGCTCAACGCGATCTCCCAGAACCCAATAGAGCTGACCGCTAGACGCTCCATCACCACCACTGGAGACGTAACCGGGAACACCGTAAGGAGCTTTACGATCGGAGCTGTGGGGTTGGATGCGAAGTAGGGAAAAAGATAGATAGGTACAGCCTGGGGAAGCACCAGGAGTACGGAGAGTTGACTCCCCTGCTGCGCCGTTGATGCCACCGCGCCCAGCCCTGCCATGAGTGTTCCCATGAAAAGATAACCCAGCACGAAGTACACCAAGCCAACCAGTAGTAACTCAACTCCGGGTATCTCAATCGAAACATTTAAACCCGTGTTGATAAGGTTCAGCAAAATAAATCCCGAGACTAGCCAGACAAATATCTGAGTCAGGCCTGCGGCGCCCA
>JAPUKM010000017.1 GCA_027295645.1 Chloroflexota bacterium
CGCACGGAGACCTCAAAAGAGGAGATGCGGCAGGTGGGTGAGCGCATCAAGGAGCTGGAAAATCAGGTCAAAAGCATCGGTGAGGGGCTGGACAGACTGCTCCTCACCCTGCCCAACATCGCTCGCGATGATGTGCCCGACGGCCCGGACGAGACGGCCAACGTCATCCTCCGCTCCTGGGGCGAACCGCGCTCCTTCGATTTCACCCCCATAGCCCACTGGGACCTGGGTGAGCGGCTGGGCATCATCGATTTCCAGCGTGGCGCGAAGCTCTCCGGCTCACGCTTCTACGTCCTTATGGGAGCGGGCGCTCGGCTGCAGCGGGCGCTGATCGGCTGGATGCTGGACCTCCACACCAGCGAGCACGGCTTCGTGGAGGTGTACCCTCCGGCGATGGTCCTGGAGGAGGTGATGCGGGGCAGCGGCAACCTCCCCAAGTTCAGGGATAACCTCTACCACGACGCCGAGGAGGACCTGTGGCTCATCCCGTCTGCGGAGGTGCCCCTGACCGGCCTGCACAGGGAAGAGATCCTCGACCCGGGGATGCTGCCCCTCTCCTACGTCGCCTACACGCCATGCTTCCGCAGGGAGAAGACGGCGGCGGGCCGGGACACCCGTGGCATCAAGCGGGTCCACCAGTTCGATAAGGTGGAGCTGTACAAGTACACGGAGCCGGAGCACTCCGACGAGGAGCTTCAGAGGCTGCTGGGCAATGCCGAGGAGGTGATCCGGCGGCTGGACATCCCCTACCGGGTCGTCCAGCTCTGCACCGGCGACCTGGGGTTCCAGTCGGCCAAGAGCTACGACCTGGAGATGTGGGCGCCGGGCAGCGATGAGTGGCTGGAGGTCAGCTCCTGCTCCAATTGCACCGACTTCCAGGCACGGCGCTCCAACATCCGCTTCCGCAGGGAGCCGCGGGGCCGTACCGAGTTCGTGCATACCCTGAACGGCTCCGGTCTGGCTATTCCCCGTGTGATGATCTCCATCCTTGAGAACTATCAGCAGGAGGACGGCTCCGTGATGGTTCCCGAGGTGCTGCGACCGTATATGGGTACCGGGGCCATGAGCCCCATGTGACCGCTTAACCTATGGCCGTTGCCTCCCGTCAGGGAGTCGGATATGATAGGCCCCGCTCAGGGGGAGGGGTGGCCGAGCGGTTTAAGGCGCTGCTCTTGAAAAGCAGTGTGCCCGAAAGGGTACCGTGGGTTCGAATCCCACCCCCTCCGCAGATACAAGCGCTCAATCGATCCCGTACCGGGTGGCACGCCCCCGGACGGTGTCCGAGGGCGGGTGGGTAAAACCGATCCGTCCACAGGTTGCTACTAAGGGAAGGACTCCCCAAGCATGAAGCTGCACGAATATCAGGCAAAGGAGCTCCTGGCCTCCTACGGCGTCCAGGTCCCGGAGGGAGGCGTCGCCTCCACGCCGGCGGAGGCGAACCGGGTGGCCCAGCGCCTGGGCGGGACCTGCGTGGTCAAGGCCCAGGTCCACGCAGGCGGCAGGGGCAAGGCGGGAGGCATCCGGCTGGTCTCCACCGCGCAGGAGGCTGAGCAGGCCGCAGCCGCCCTCCTGGGCACTCGCCTGGTCACCGCCCAGACCGACCCCGACGGCGTTCCGGTCGGCCGGGTGCTGGTGGAGCAGACCATGGAGGTGGAGCAGGAGCTCTACCTCGGCATCCTCATCGACGGGTCGGCGGGCAGCCCGGTGGTGATCGCCAGCCGCGCGGGCGGCATGGAGATCGAGGAGATAGCCACGGAGAGCCCTGAGCTGATCCTTCGGGTGGCCATCGACCCGGTCGTCGGCTTTCAGCCGTTCCAGTCCCGCTACCTGAGCCGCGCCATGGGCCTGAACGCCGATGCGGCCAAGGCCCTGACGCCCCAGTTGACGGCGCTCTATCGCCTCTTCATGGACAGGGACTGCTCCATGGTGGAGATCAATCCGCTGGTGGTGACGAAGGAGCAGCGGATCGTGGCCCTGGACGCCAAGGTCACTATCGACGACAGCGCCCTCTTCCGCCAGCCGGCGATGGCAGAGCTGCGGGACCTGAGCCAGGAGAACCGGCTGGAGGCCACGGCCCTGGAGAAGGGTATCGCCTACGTGAAGCTGGACGGCGACGTGGGCTGCCTGGTGAACGGGGCCGGCCTGGCCATGGCCACCATGGACATCGTCCGCGCCGCCGGATTCGATCCGGCCAACTTCCTTGACGTGGGCGGCGGCGCCGATCCGGAGCGCGTCGCGGAGACCGTGCGCCTGGTGCTGGAGGATCCCAGCGTGAAGCGGATCCTGGTGAACGTCTTCGGCGGTATCGCCCGCTGTGACGACATCGCCAGGGGGATCGTCCTGGCGATGCCCAAGGAGCGGAGAGAGATGCCCATCATCGTCCGCTTTCTGGGCACCAATAAAGAGGAGGGGAAACGGGTCCTTCAGGATTCAGGACTTACCATCCACCCCATCGCCGACCTGAACGAGGGGGTAGAGGTGCTGAGAAGGCTGGCCACTCCGTGAGCATACTCGTTGACGGCAACACCAGGGTCATCGTCCAAGGCATCACGGGGCGGCAGGGGACCTTTCACGCTACCCAGATGCTGGAGTACGGCACCAACGTCGTGGGGGGGGTGACCCCGGGGCGTGGCGGCACAACGGTCATCGACAAGGTCCCCGTGTTCGACTCCGTCCAGGAGGCCGTCGATGAGACGGGGGCCAACGCCTCCATCATCTACGTCCCGGCTTCTGGAGCCGCCGACACGATGTTGGAGGCCGCCGACGCCGGTATCCCCCTCATCATCTGCATAACGGAGGGCGTGCCACCCAGGGACATGATCGGCGTAACCCGCTATCTCCGGGAGAGAGGGGCCACCCTTATTGGACCCAACTGCCCCGGTGTTATCTCGCCCGGCCACCAGTGCAAGATCGGTATCATGCCCGGCGAGATCCATCGCCCCGGGTCCGTGGGCGTGGTCTCCCGATCAGGCACCCTCACCTATGAGGCGGTCCACCAGCTCACGCAGGCGGGCATCGGCCAGTCCACCTGTGTCGGCATCGGCGGCGACCCGATCGTGGGCACCAGCTTTGTGGATATCCTGGGGCTGTTCGCCGCAGACCCGGAGACCGAGGCCGTCGTGCTCATCGGCGAGATCGGGGGCACCAAGGAGCAGGAGGCCGCCGAGTTTATCCGCGCCGGCGGATACACCAAGCCCCTGATCGCCGTCATCGCCGGCCAGTCGGCGCCGCCGGGCAAGCGCATGGGCCACGCCGGCGCCATCATCACCGGCACCGCGGCCCTCGCCTCGGAGAAGACCAAGGCTCTGGCGGAGGTGGGCGCCGTCATCGCGCCGACGGCCGGGGAGATCGGCGCCACGGCCAGCCGGGTCTTGGCAGGTCTGTCTGGCTAGATGCCCGGATGAACGCCCCAGATGAACCATAGTAGTAACTTCCGCACGTTACTTGCCTGGGGTTGACGCCGCAGGAGTTCAGTGCTAAAAGAATGATAGTGCCGCAATAGCTCACCAGACGCATCTAGACCAAAGGAGGTGCCCGATGGCTCTGACACTGGCCGAGGCGAATCGAATTGCTGATGGCGCCATGGAGAAGGCCGAAGGGATCAACATCAGAATAAGCGTGGCGATCGTCGACGACGGCGGGCGGCTCATCCTTCTCAAGCGCATGGACGGAGGCATCTGGGCTGCCAACTGGGGGTGCCATGCAAAGGCGGTTGGCGCCGCCGCTTTCGGGGGCCCTCCTGATTTGGATGATGGCGCAAAAGCGTCTCTCCTGGAGAGCGTCAAGAGCATGGGAGGCGGGCATATGGTCATGCCCAGCGATACTAGCGCGGGCCTCCCGATCTATCGCGAAAACGTTCTCATAGGCGGGGTCGGAGTAGGTGGCGGGAGCGGAGCGGAAGACCGGGAGTGCTCCTCAGCCGGAATAGCGAAGCTGTAAGGCGCTTGCGACGCGACCTTATGTGACAACTGTAGTAGCACGCGTAGATTCATCAGTGTCAAAGGGGGTAAACCATGCCATCCAGTCCACCAGGCATTATGACTCTGACCCTGGCCGACTCAGAGCGGGTTGCTGAGGGAGCCATCGAGATGGCCGAAGAGCTCGGTATTAAGATAAGCGTGGCCGTCTGTGACGCGGGCGGGCGACTGATGCTCTTCAACCGCATGGCTGGGGCCGTCTGGGCGAGCGCACAAAGCGCTCAAGGAAAGGCGCTGACGTCCGCCGGATTTAACATGTCCACCGGAAGGTTCACTTCCGAAGCGGGGGTGGGTCATATTCGCCTTTTTGGGCCAGTCTCGGATAGTCCGGACATGATATATCTCAAAGGTGCCGTCGCTATCTTCCGCGACAATGTCGCCGTCGGCTCGTGCGGCGTGGCCGGTGCAACAGCTGAGAAGGACGAGACGTGCGCCCGCGCCGGCGTAGCGAAGCTGATGCCCGCGAAGGTGTAGCGAACTTTACCTGACTGTCGCTGAGGGCGCTTTCTATACCGTCCTTACGTAGCAGTAGACCAGCTGCCGCAAGCGTTGCACGGGTGCTCTCACCCTTGACCTGTTTCAGTCCCACAGCTACACTGTCTGGCGATGTTGCTGGATCAATGCACTGAGCGGAGGGCTGACCGGGGGCTCACCACCCCTGGCGTCACCATCTGGAAAAGCGCAGCGTAAACCCTGTAGCTTTACTGGAAGGTGATAACCCGTGCAACGCGCATCTTTGTTGAACAACCCATCAGACGAGCTTCTTGACCACCGACATCGGCTCCGCCACTCCGCGGCGCACGTTATGGCCGGTGCCGTCGTGGCTCTGTTCCCCAATGCCAAGCTGGGTATCGGCCCGCCCACGGAAGACGGCTTCTACTACGATTTCCTGGTCGACCGCCCGTTCACGCCCGAAGACCTGGAGGCCATCGACGCCCGCATGCGGGAGGACCTGGCCAGAGGGCTCCCGTTTGAGTTTGTAGAGCTCTCTCTGAAAGACTCAAAAAAGCGATTTGCCGACCAGCAGTTCAAGCTGGAGATCATCGACGAGGTCCCGGCGGACGAGCCCATCACCACCTACCGCCACGGCGAGTTCGAGGATCTGTGCCGCGGGCCCCACGTGGAGTCCACCGGAGCCATCCCCGCCTTCAAGCTCCTCTCCGTGGCGGGAGCCTACTGGAGGGGCGACGAGCGCCGCCCCATGCTCCAGCGCATCTACGGCACCGCCTTCGAGTCCCAGGATGCCCTGGACGACTATCTCCAGCGGCTGGAGGAGGCCCAGCGGCGCGACCACCGGAAGCTGGGCACGGAGCTGGGGCTGTTCCTCTTTGATCCCATCGCGCCGGCCAGCCCCTTCTTCCTCCCCAAAGGGGCCACCGTCTACAACCTGCTCGTGAACTATGTCCGCGAGCTCTACCAGCGGTACGGGTATCAGGAGGTGATCACCCCCCAGGTGTTCTCCACGGAGCTGTGGAAGCGCTCCGGCCACTACGACACCTACCGTGAGAATATGTTCTTCATCCAGATTGACGACCGGGAGTACGGGATCAAGCCCATGAACTGTCCCGCAGCGGCCCTTATCTACGCCTCCCAGCTCCACTCCTACCGGGACCTGCCGCTGCGCTACGCCGACTTTGGGCGGCTGCACCGGTACGAACGCTCCGGGGTGACCCACGGGCTTACGCGGGTGCGCACCTTCTCCCAGGACGATGCCCACATCTTCTGCACCCCCGAGCAGATAGCCGAGGAGACCAAGGGCTTCATCGGGATGCTGACGGAGGCCTACAAGCTGTTCCACTTTGAAGACCTCCGCATCGCTCTGTCGTTGAGGCCGGAGAAGCGCATCGGCTCGGACGAGATATGGGATCGGGCGGAGGCTGCGCTGGAGTCGGTGCTCCATGACAGCCAGAGTACCTACCAGTCCAAGCCCGGAGAGGGAGCCTTCTACGGACCTAAGATCGACTTCTTTGTCCCCGACGCCCTGGGCCGCGAGTGGCAGTTGGGGACCATTCAGCTCGACTTCTCTCTGCCTGAGCGGTTCGATCTTGAGTATGTCGCCGAAGATGGGTCGCGACGCCGGCCCGTGGTGCTCCATCGCGCCATGGTGGGCTCCATCGAGCGGTTCCTTGGCATCCTCATCGAGCACTACGCCGGTGCCTTCCCCGCCTGGTTGGCGCCGGTCCAGGCAGTGGTCATCCCCATCACCGACCGGCACCTGGAGTATGCGTCCCAGGTCCAGAGCCGCCTCGCCTCCAGGGGTCTGCGGGTGGAGACGGACACCCGCAATGAGCGGATGAACGCCAAGGTGCGGCAGGCCCAGCTCCAGAAGGTCCCCTACATGCTGATTGTGGGCGACCGCGAAGTTGAGCAGGAGGCTGTAGCAGTCCGCCTCCGGTCCGGTGAGGACCGTGGAGCCCTGCCTCTCGACCAGGTCGAAGCGATGATTCTGGGCGTCGTTGATGCTCGTGAATAACGAAAGGCGACCTTCGTGACCAATTCTCCTTTACGTCGCCATGCGGTTGTGTTAGAGTACGGCACGCTTCCTCCACATTCTTGGACGCTCAAAACGGGGGATCGGTATAGCTAGAGAATACCGAACGAATCAGCGAATTCGGGCGGCCACCGTCCGGGTCATTGGCGACGACGGTGCCCAACTGGGTATAATGAGCCGGGAAGAGGCCCTTCAACTGGCCCAAGAGAAGGACCTTGACCTGGTGGAGGTTGCCCCTGCGGCTGACCCGCCGGTTTGCAGGATACTGGACTACGGCAAATTCAAGTACGTCCAGACAAAGAAGGAGCGGGAGGCAAAAAAGGCACAGAAGTCCACGGCCCTCAGAGAAGTGCGGTTCCGCCCCGGAATTGGCCAGCACGACCAAGAGGCCAAGCTCAGAACGGTGCATAAATTGCTGGGAACGGGGGCCAAGGTCAAACTGTCAGTGATATTCAGAGGAAGATCTATCACTCACCCGGAGATCGGCGTAACGCTCCTTAGAAGAATGGCGGAGAGCCTCCAGGAGGAGGCCAAGCTGGAGAAGCCACCCGCCATGGAGGGGCGGTCCCTCAGCATCATCCTGATACCGGTCGCACGTCGCGATGGACAGGAGTCCGACACAGCGCCTACTGACCAGGGTCTTGAAGAGGCGGCTCCGGTGATGGCGGAAGCCCAGGGTGAAGATACAGAGACCGTTGTCCAGGAGACCCAACATGCCCAAGCTTAAAACTCACAAGGGAGCAAAGGCCCGCTTCCGCTTCTCAGGCAGCGGTAAGGCCCTTCGCATGAAGGGGATGAGCAGTCACCTTCGCATGAAGAAGCCCAAGCGAACGAAGCGGATGTACGACGACACCGTATCCGTGAGCAAGGCCGATGCGCCCAGGATCAGGCGGCTACTCCCCTATTCACGGTAGGAATTATCCATGGCTCGGGTAAAGCGAGGCGTAACCAAACACCAGAGACACCACAGGATCCTGGTCCTTACCAAGGGCCACAGGGGTGTCCGCCACCGCCTGTACAAACGGGCCAAAGAGTCTCTAATCAAGGCCATGGCATACTCCTACGCCCACCGCAGGGAGCGGAAGGGCGATTTCAGGAGGTTATGGATCCTACGCATCGGCGCGGCAGCCCGCCAGGATGGGCTTTCCTACAGCACCTTCGTTCACGGCCTGAAGCTGGCCCAGGTAGAGGTGGACCGAAAGGTCCTCTCGGACATGGCTGTGAGGGATCCGCAGGGATTCTCTCAACTGACGGCCGTCGCGCGGCAGCGCCTGGACTCCTGACCGTCTCCGCACCCACCAACGACCGGTTTCCCCGCGTAGTCCCTATCCCTGGTCTGGCACTTCCTTAAGACCGTAGAAGGTGTCGTGGGACATGATCCTGTAGATGCCCTCCATCTCGGGTATCCTCGGGTTGATGGGGTCCACCCACCGCTCGTTCAGGCCCTCGTAGATCTGCTGGGTGGTCATCGGCTTATTGGCGTTGGACAGCAGAATGCGGAAGATCGCCTCCGCAAGCGGCATATCCGAGTTTATGAAATCGTCGGTCTTTGAGCAGTGGCTTGCGATCTTGCTCAAGTGCCTGGAGGCAGTTATATCTCGACCGCCCTTGGGCTCCTGCATCAGAGAGCCCCAACAGAAGGCGCATCGCCGCTGCTGCAGCAGTAGCTGTAACGAGCGGCCTTGAGAGGCTACCCTCTCCAGGCTGATGTGGAATCGCGTGTTGACGTGCGGAGCCTCTTGCTCCTGCTCCTGCTCGGTGCTTACCATAGTACGGCTCCTGGTCGTGGTATCTTTGGGAGCGCGGACTGCCGCTCACCGTTGAGGAAGCTCATCCGCTTTTTTCATTATAGCGCCTAGAGAACCTCTTCGCTCCAATCAAGCATACGGACTTGGACCATCTGACCCGCCTCCATGACCGGCACATCCTCGGGACAGATGGCCAGCCCGTTGGCCCGAGCCATGGAGGTCAGCAAATTGGAACCCTGGGGCCCCGACAGCCGGGCATAGTAGGTGCCGTCCCGCCTGCTCACAATGGCCCGGGCGTAGACCCGCCGCCCGTCATTGTTGACGATAGGCTCCTCCAGCACCGCCTCTATGGTGGGCCTGTCCAGGTTGGTACGGCCCATCATCTTGAGCAGGGCCGGCCTGCCAAACTCCTCGAAGGCGACCATAGCGCTGACCGGATTCCCGGGCAGCCCAAGGTGGGGGACCGGCCTGCCGTCCGCGCCCCGCAGAACGCCGAAGGCCAGGGGTTTGGCCGGCCTCATCCGCACCGACCAGAAGGCGATCTCCCCCCGCTGGGCAAGCACGTCCTTGACCATGTCGTAGTCGCCCTTGGACACCCCCGCCGAGGT
>JAPUKM010000170.1 GCA_027295645.1 Chloroflexota bacterium
ATGCGATCCCTCCGGCCTTCTAAAACTATAGCAGGGCAAGGTGGCAGCGGCAAGGTGAGTGAAACGGTTATTCAGATACGCCCTCGACTAGGCCGCTCAGCAGGGACCGGTGGCAGCGCGTCTCGTCAACGCAGGAGCAGAGCAGGGTCACGGGTTGGCTCCGCGCACGACGGGCCACCTGTGCCAGCAGCTCCCGCTTCGGCGACACCTCCTCCACGTAGCGCCGGGCATACTCCTCCCACGGCATGTCGCCACGGCGGTAGGCCACCCGCAGCGGCTCAGACGGGGAGAGCTCCCGCTCCCAGGAGTCCACCGCCTGTTTGCGGATGCCCCGCGGCCAGCGGCGCATCACCAGGAGCCGGTAGCCATCCTCCGGCGACGGCGAATCGTAGATGCGTTTAGTTCTCAGGGACATGAACCGCCTTTCGACACCTCCCTAGCCAGCTCTCGTCGCTGTTCCTGGGTGGCCCCTGGATGTTGCCACAGACCTGGCATGTCCCGCAATAAGCTGGCGGATCGGTCCAGGCTGGGAGTGAGAGTAGATTGACAAATACCAAAGATTGGCGGTAACATCCAGATACCCGATTCGGGTTTTGCTACCTGCATGGGATCGGCCGAATTGGGAATTCCAGGTGCAACACCCGCTGGAGCCTTCCGACCCCGGTTTCGCCTCTGCTCCCTCGCTATGACCAGTCTACGCTCCAATTTTGGAATCCTCTGGCGCATCACCGTTGAGTACACCCTGAGATACAGGGGCAGAATGGCCCTGGCCTACCTCTCCATCCTGGGCATGACGGTCTTCTCCATCACCACTGCCTGGCTCCTTGGGGCGGGCATCAACGCGGTCCTGGACCCTGAGCTACGCAGTGGCTTCCTGGCCGAATACTCCGTGGAGACCGGGCTGCTCATCCTGGTCCTGGCCCTGGTCATGGTCAGCCTCTTGCGTGGTGCAAGCGCCTTCGGTCAGACGTTCTTCGGTGAGTCGGTTAGCCAACGGGTGGCCTACCGGCTCCGCAACGAGTTCTACGACCACCTGCAGCGGCTCAGCTTTGCCTTCCATGACCGGGAGCACACCGGCAACCTGATGTCCAAGGCCACTGCGGACGTTGAAGCCATCCGGATGTTCGTCCAGGCGGGCCTCATCCGCTCCAGTTTCATGCTGATGCTGCTCATCGGCATCGGCATACGGGTCCAGAGCATCAATATCACGCTGGCGCTGCTGAGCCTGGTCCTTGTCCCCATCGTGGCATGGCGCGCCGGCCAGACGGCGGTCCGGCTGCGGCGCACGTGGCTTGCGGTACAGACGGAGCTTGGCCACATGACCACCGTCCTTCAGGAGAACCTCTCCGGTCAACGGGTGGTGAAGGCGTTCAATGCGGAGGGCTACGAGCAGGAGAAGTTCCGCTTCCGGGCGGAGAGGGTCGCAGGCTACTCCTACCAGGCCAGCGTCCAGCAGGCCAGCAACAGCGCCTTGCTGACCGTGTTCTACGTTGTAGCCACCGCCCTGGTCCTCTGGGCGGGCGGTCGTGAGGTCATTGCGGGGAGGCTCAACGTGGGGGAATTGAGCGAGTTCATCTTCCTGCTGGGACTTCTTGCCGCCCCCATCCGCATGGTGGCGTTTGTGGTCAACTCGTTCGCGCGGGCCATCGGTGCCGGCGAGCGCATCTTCGCAGTGCTGGACGCGCGTTCGCCGGTGCTGAATAAGGCGGGTGCGATTGTGCTGCCCAGGGTCAAGGGGCACGTACGCTTTGAGAGCGTCTCCTTCAGCTACGACACGGTATCCCCGGTGGTCAGTGATGTTTCACTGG
This sequence comes from Chloroflexota bacterium, assembly GCA_027295645.1. GTDB lineage: Bacteria > Chloroflexota > Dehalococcoidia > Lucifugimonadales > JAPUKM01 > JAPUKM01. The sequence goes on from JAPUKM010000170.1 coordinate 1,809, forward strand.
AGGCCGAGCCCACCCAGGTGACCGCCCTCCTGGGCGTTCCCGGAAGCGGGAAGAGCACTCTAATGCACCTGCTCCCCCGGTTCTACGATGTCACTGGAGGGCGAATTCTCATCGACGGCCATGATGTCAGGGACGTTACCCTGGAGTCGCTGCGGGCCAACATCGGCATCGTCCAGCAGGAGGTGTTCCTCTTCACCGACACCATCGAAGCGAACATCGCCTACGGGGCCCCGAACGCCTCCCGCGACGAGGTGGTGCGGGCCGCCAGCATTGCCCAGCTCCACGATTTCATCACGGGGCTGCCAGAGGGATACGATACGTGGGTGGGGGAGCGTGGTGCGACCCTCTCCGGAGGCCAGCGCCAGCGGCTGGCCATCGCCCGGACCATCCTGCTGGACCCGCCTATCCTGATCCTTGACGACTCCACGTCCAGCGTGGACACGGAGACGGAGCTCCTGATCCGGCAGGCGCTGAAAGAGGTGATCAGGGGCCGTACCATCTTTATCATCGCCAACCGGCTGAGCACCGTGAAGGACGCGGACCTCCTGGTGGTGATGAGGGACGGCCGCATAGTCCAGCAGGGCACGCACCTTGAGCTGATTCAGCAACCCGGGGCATACCAGGAGATCTACGAGCTGCAGCTGCGTCCGCAGGAGGGATCCCTCACCGGCGGAGTGGAGCATGGAGGCGACCGATGATGTGGGGAGGCGGGGGTCACATGCACGGACACAGCGGGTCGGGCGTTCAGTGGCAGCGAAACCGCTACGCCAGGTACGGGCGCACCGGCCTCAGCACCCGCGGCCTGCTCAACATCCTGGATGATGAGGAGATGGGCCGCGTCTATGACCACAAAGTGGTCATGCGGTTCCTGCCATACCTGCGGCCTTATGTTGCCATCGCGCTGGTGTCGCTCCTATTCATGCTTGTGTACACCGCCACCCTGGTCTCCATCCCGTGGCTCATCGGGTACGCCATCGACCGCTACATCATCCCCGGAGACACCGGGGGCCTCAACCTGATCCTGGGCATCTTCGTAGCCATAGCGATCATGAACTACGTTGGGAACTACGTCTACCTCCGGACCATTTCGTGGGTCAGCCAGCGGGTCCTGTACGACCTGAGAACTCAGATGCACGATCACATCCAGCAACTCTCGGTCCCGTTCTTCGATCAGAACGAAGTGGGACGGGTGATGAGCCGCATCCAGAACGACGTGAACCAGCTCCAGGAGTTTCTGCCCACGGTGGTGCTGGCCGTGGGCGACATCCTCAGCCTCGGCGGCATCATCGCGGTCATGCTACTGATGAACTTCGAGCTGGCGCTCACAACCTTTGTGGTCATTCCAATCCTGGTGGTGGTGATGGTGATCTGGCAGCGGTACGCCTCCACCGCCTTTGTCCGGGTCCGCCAGGCGATCTCCATCGTCAACGGCCGCCTTCAGCAGAACATCTCGGGCGTCCGGGTGGTGCAGAGCTTCAACCGGGAGGATACCAACCGACGGGAGTTCGACGAGGTCAACCACGCCCACCTGGACGCAAACCTGCGTGCCATCCGCTTTGCGGCCACGCTGATGCCCACCGTGGAGATCCTTACCGCCGTGGCCCTTTCGATGGTGCTCTTGGTCGGCGGCAGGATGGTCCTCAACAACCCCACCGAGCTGGGGGACCTGGTGGCCTTTGCGCTGTTCGTCCAGCGGTTCTTTGACCCCATCCGCCAGCTGACCATGCAGTACACCCAGTTCCAGCGGGCAATGACCGCGGGCATCCGCATCTTCGAGCTGCTGGATATAGAGCCTGAAGTGGTGGACCGCTCCGATGCCGTGGCACTGCCCCTTCCCATTAAGGGAGATATCCTATACGAGAGCGTCAATTTCCACTACATTGAGGGGATCCCCGTTCTCCAGGAGATCGACCTGCATATCAGGCCCGGCCAGACCGTGGCACTGGTTGGAGCGACAGGTGCTGGGAAGACGACTATGGTCTCGTTGCTGACACGCTTCTACGATGTGGTGGATGGGCGTGTCACCGTGGACGGCCACGACCTCCGGGAGATCACCCGCTCGTCGCTCACGCACCAGATGAGCATGGTGCAGCAGGAGCCGTTCCTCTTCTCGGCGACGGTTGCCGACAATATCAGGTACCGGCACCGGGAGGCCTCACAAGAGCAGGTGGAGCGGGTCGCCAACGCCGTTGGTGCCCACGAGTTCATCACACGGCTGGAGCACGGCTACGAAACGATGCTGCAGGAGCGGGGTGGAAACCTGAGCATAGGACAACGGCAGCTGATCAGCTTTGCCCGCGCCATCCTGGCGGAGCCGCGCATCATCATCCTGGACGAGGCCACGGCCAACATCGACACCTACTCGGAGATGCTCA
>JAPUKM010000171.1 GCA_027295645.1 Chloroflexota bacterium
TCTCTGGCCGGGTCGCTGGTCAGGCGGACCTGGTTGCCCCCGTCCGTATCCATGATGTAGATGTCGCCGTTACCGGCCTGGTGAGAGACGAAGGCGATGCGGTCTCCATCAGGAGACCACCCCGGCTGGAGGTCATCGAAGTTGTTGAACGTCAGCCGGGTGTCCTCCGTGCCGTCCACGTTGATCACGTAGATCTCCGGGTTGCCGTCCCGCTCCGACACGTAGACCAGTCGCTTGCCATCCGGGGACCAGGCTATCTGGTCGTCCTGGGCATCGTTCTGGGTGAGGCGGGTCTGGTCGGTGCCGTCCGCGTTCATGACGTACACCTCCACGTTGCCGTCCCGCTCGGACAGAAAGGCTATCTGGTCCGACTTGGGAGACCATAGGGGTATGGAGTCCTTCAACTCCGTGCGACGGAACTGGTTCACTCCGGAGGGGTTGCGCGTGTAGATTCCCGGCCCCTCGTCGGCGCTGGAGGAGGTGGATAGCCACTGGCCGTCCGACGACCAGGAGCTGAATCCGTCCGGTTGGTGGGGATACGTGACGACAATCTGGTTGGCGCCATCGGCGTCCACCACGTGGACCTGAACCGTGTCGTCCGTGGTAACGGCGAAGGAGACCTTGCCGCTATCAGGCGACCACCGGTGATTGGACACCGAGCCATCCGTCTCCACAAGCTGAGTCTGCCCGGAGCCGTCCGCCTCCATCACAACCAGTGATGTCTCTTCGCCCTCCGTGGAGAGGAACAGGACGCGCTTTTGGTCCGGGGACCACAGGGGCTGGAAGTCGTCGCCCTGGTCCGAGGTGAGAGGAGTCAGGGTCTCCCCGCCGGTGTCGACTACGTAGATATTCTGACTGCCGCCGCGCTCGGAGGTGAACAGGATTCCGCCACCACCCTTGCCGGTCGTGCAGCCCACGGCCAGCAGAGCAATAGCCAGGAGCAGGGGTACGGCGGATACCGACCACAGGGGCCGGGTTGTCCCAGCGGTCTCAGGGCCAAGAGTCCGTGGTAGAAACATCATGGTAAGACAGAGCGCCGCTTTCGCGACTGGCATCAATCATACCAGAGTTTGCCCCGGCTATCACACACGGTCATGATGGCTACGCCGGGGCGGCTACTGCCATGGGGGTGGCCGAGGAGATGGAAGTGGTTGTCCAGCTCAAGGGTGTTGGCCAGGTTGTAGCTCAGCCAGGTGTCCCACATCCGCTCTGTCAAACCTATTTCCTGCAAAAACCCACGGGGTAGCCACCATTTCTCCGGGCGGCATGGCACGGTACGATTTCGTATCATGCCGACCAGTTCCATCAACTGTTCACTCTCAGAGGGGTACTGCGACCGCTTCCTGACTGCTACAATGGGCCATCACCTCTGTTCCATGGGCGTATCATGACAACGGTCGATTCTTCTCAGCAACAGCTCAATGTCAGGGTACTGGAGAACGGACAGCTCACCTGGGTGAACGTCGAGCGCCCAGGGCTGGCCGAGATGGCGTATCTGAAAGAGCGGTACAGCTTCCACCAGCTGACCCTGGACGACTGCCTCAGCACCATTCAGATCCCTAAGCTGGACGTCTTCGACGACTATCTGTTTCTGGTGCTGCAGTTTCCGCTGTTCAACCCCAAATCCCAGATCACACTTCCCAGCGAGGTGGACATATTCGTTGGGGCCAACTACCTGGTCACGGTCCATTCCGGCACCCTCCATCCGCTCACCAAGCTGTTCAACGACTGCGAGCAGAGCGAAGAGGTGCGCCAACAGGTGCTCTCCTCCAGCTCAGGGTTTCTTCTGTATCGCATCCTTGATGGCCTGGTGGACTACTGCTTCCCCATGGTGAACCGCATCATCACCAACGTGAACGCCATTGAGGGGAGGCTCTTCGACACTCGCGAGCGTGGCATCGTCCGGGAGATGGCGCTGGTGCGTCGCGACATCATCTCCTATCGAAGGGTCGTCCGGCCCATGTTCGACGTCCTTGAGGAGCTGGAGGAGAAGGAGTTTCCTCTGCTGCACGTTGACCCGGACATCTACTTCGGCGACCTGGTGGACCACCTACGCCGCATCTGGGGGGAGTTGGAGGACATGAAGGAGGTGATCGAGAGCCTTCATGATACCCACGCCTCCCTGGCCACCTACCGGAACAACGACATCGTTCGCGCCCTGACCGGAGCGGCGACGCTGGCACTCCCCTTCCTGGCAATCGCCTCTCTCTATGGGATGAATGTACCGTTGCCTCTTGAGGAGGAGGACTGGTTCTTTCCGGTGCTCATAGGCGGGGCCAGCCTGGCCTCCGTGGCCATGTTCGTCTTCCTCCGACTGCGGCGATGGCTGTAAGTCAGCGTGACATCCGAGCGGGGAGCCCGGACGCAGTGGGAAAAGCCAACCTGCGGCCCATGGTAGAGGACTGTAGAGGACTATAGAAAAATGATCGTTGGAGTACCCGCGGAGACGTACCCTGAGGAGCGGCGAGTCGCTCAGGTGCCGGTGACCGTACCTCTCCTGGTCAAGGCCGGCCTTGAGCTCCTGGTGGAGCAGGGAGCGGGCACGAGCGCCGGTTTCTCCGACGTAACCTACGAGGAGAAGGGAGGCCGCATTGCTCCCGACCGAAAGCGGCTCCTCTCCTCCGCCGATGCGCTTCTTTACGTGCGTGGCCTGGGCGCCAACCCGGATGCGGGCCGCGCCGATCTGGAGCTGATGCGCTCCGGCCAGCTGGTGGTGGGCCTCCTGAACCCGCTGGGAGCGCCGGAAGCGGCCCGCGATCTTGCTGGCAAGGGCGTCACCGCCTTTGCGTTAGAGCTGCTTCCCCGCATCAGCCGGGCACAGCCCATGGATGTCCTGAGCTCAATGGCCACGGTGGCGGGCTACAAGGCCGCTCTCATGGCCGCCGATGCCCTTCCCAGGATGTTCCCCATGATGAT
>JAPUKM010000172.1 GCA_027295645.1 Chloroflexota bacterium
GTCAACCCACCGGCCATGACCGCAGCGCCTGCGCATGGTAGTCTATTGCCGCAAATCAACACCTGTTAGGAGAACGACAATGGCCATCTGGATGAACGTATTCATAGAAGCAAAAGAGGGCAAAGGCGGCGAGCTGGCGCAAAGCTATGCCGAACGTTGCCCGGACATCCGCAAAGAGCCAGGCTGCATCCAGTTCGAGTTCTATCAGAGCATTGAGCGCCCTGACTTCTTCATCCTGCACGAGGAGTGGGCGGACGAGGCGGCCCTGGACGCCCATCGACTGCTGACCCAGCAACAGGGCGTAGACACCTCCCGCCTACGGAAGGGCACCCACCATCGCGAGTACATCAGCGTCAGCTAGCTTCTGAGTAAGGGGCAGTTGTAGATATGATGTTGGTACAACGCTTGCAACGATGGCGTATCCCACTTGCAGCGGCGTTTGTCGTTCTATCGCTCCTGTACGGTGGTGTGTCCGTGTTCCTTGCCAACGGCGTCACCAAAGCAGACCGTGAACCCTTTGATGAGACCCCAACGGAGTATGGCCTGTCTTTCGAGGAGGTGGAGTTCTCCACCAGAGACAGCGATATAACGCTGAAGGGCTGGTACATCCCGACCACGGAGGACGCGCCCGCCATCATCTTCGTCCATGGCCTGGGAAGCACCCGCGCCGGCGATAACGCAGTGGGTCTGGCTGCCCGATTGTGGACTGCAGGGTTTAACACGCTCCTGTTTGACCTGCGAGGCCACGGGACATCTGGCGACGGCAAGGTCTCCGGCGGGTACTTTGAGCAGTACGACCTGAAGGGCGCTTATGACTTCCTTATCGGCAGGGGCGTGGCGTCAGAGCGCATCGGCGTCATCGGGTTCTCCATGGGCGCTTCCACCTCGGTTCTCGGCGTATCCGGGGAGCCCGGCATTCGGGCGCTGGTTGTGGACAGCCCCTTCGCCAACGCCTCCGACCTCATCGCCCAGGAGGTCGCTCGCAAGACGCCTGTGCCCAAGTGGCTGGTACCGCTCTTCGGGCCCGGGACAAAGTTCGCTGCAGACGCGATACATGGCATCAAGTTGGGCGCCCTCGACCCTGAGTCGGCGGTGGCTGGCATCGACTACCCCATCCTGCTGATACACGGCATGGAGGACACGCGTATCCCGGTGGAGCAGGGAATCAGAGTCCATGCAGCATCCCACCAGAGCAGCAGTCTGTGGCTGGTGCCGGACACCGACCATGTTGACGCTTTCCTGAACTTCCCCGACGAGTACGCGGAGCGCGTCGTCGCGTACTTCCGCGAACGACTTTGGACTCCCCAATAACACTACCCGTTTGGGTAAACGTCAGGCTTATGGGTCCAGGGTTCAACCCTGCTACAATGTATCTACGCAACAACAGACGATAACGAAAGGCCTTCATGCCGAAAACCGGTCGACGTGGAAGAGGATTTTATCCTCGACGCACCCAGGAAACCTCTCGCAAAGCTCTCCGGCTCGCAAAGTTCGGTCCCAGCGCCGACGCTGGGGGCGATAGCGATAAAGGGAGCGCTGGAGTGAGCAGGCCTAAGTCCAGGGCAGGTGGGCTACATCCTGTTGGGCAGCGTCCTCCAAGCCGGCGTGCTACAGGCTCCGGCCCGGCAGGCGGCGATAATCGAGAACCACGGGGTGACGAGGGAGCAGCAGGACGCGTTCGCCCTCCGGAGTCACCAACGAGCAGTGGCGGCAGGGATGGAAGGATCGTACCGGGACGAGATCGTCCCCGTCACGGTGGAAACACGCCGCAGTTCGATCGTCGTCGAGTCGGACGAGGGCCCTCGGGCGGAAGGGTCGCCAGAGGCCCTAAGCAACCTAACGCCAGCCTTCTCCCAGGGGAGATCCGTGACAGCGGGGAACGCCTCGCAGATCAGCGACGGAGCAGCGGCGGTGATATTGGCAGGAACATCTACGGTGGAACGCCTAGGTCTAAACCCAATAGCAAGAATAAGCGGGTAATCGCACGCGGGGGTGGATCCGGCGTGGCTTTTCGAGGGACCGGTAGCGGCAACCCGCGCTCTCGAAGCGAAAACAGGCCTCAAGCTGGCGGACTTCGATCTGGTGGAGACGAACGAGGCCTTCGCAGCTCAGGCTCTGGCGAACGGAGTGGCTCTGGAGTACGACTGGGACAAGGTGAACGTACACGGGGGAGCGGTGGCTCTGGGACACCCACTCGGAGCCAGTGGGGCGAGGATACTGGTGACGCTGCTCCACGCCCTGATGCAAAAGGGAGGCCGGCGCGGTCTCGCGACGATACCCCACGGCGGGGCCCAGACCCTGGTAAACAGAGTAGCCTTAAGCGTTGAGCTCGTTTAAACAGGCGAAGCTCTGCGACAATCTGACCCGCAGGTCAGCCCCCAGATAAATGTGCCTCCAGATAAAGGGAGTCCAGAGGGCTTGACCCTCCGGCAAGGTGACTTGGGGGATGTGCCCCCAACTAAAAGGAGAATCATGGCCTTTAACGGCTGGACGATCATCGATATGGACTCCCATGTCCGTGAAGACCCTGCGTCTATGTTCGGTGACTACATCGACGCCGAATATAAAGAGAAGTTCGATCGGCTGAAGCTGGCCCTCGACCAGAGCAAAGAGAAGGGCACCGGTGGGCAGGTCGCATCAAGTCGGACAGCCATTGTAGCTCCTATCATCTCTGACAACCCTCTGGGCGACCGCGATGGCTTCGGCCTGACGGGACGTGAGTTCATCCTCCTGAATACCAGCGGTCGGCGGAACTTCGGTCGACCTAACGGCTCGGAACTGAAGGCCATCGACCAATCGGTCAGTTGGGACGTGAAGGCGCGACTGCGTGGCATGGACGAGTCGTTCATAGACATAGACGTGATATACCCCACCCACGTGTCCAGCTACTGTGCCCTGAACGACGTCGGTTTCGAGAGCGCGCTGTACCGGGCATATCACAGGTGGATACACGATTTCTGCGCTCAGGCCCCGGACCGCCTCAAGTGGACGCTGGTGACCAACATGCGTGACCCTCAGGAGACGTGTGCGGAGGTAAAGCGGTGGGTAGAGGACCAGACGATGGTGGGCATCTATATGCCACCCAACGGCCCCGACAACATGCTGCTTGACGACCCCACGCTGCTGCCGGTCTACGGCTTGGCCCAGGAACTTGACCTGCCGATACTCATCCACGGCGGCACGGCGCGTCCTCCCTACCAGCCCGGCACTTTCGACCTGCAGGGCACCTGGTTCCTGCAGCATGGCCTGCTGAACCCCTGGGCCGGCATGGCGTCGATGGGCGCGATCGTGGGCGGCGGCATCCTGGAACGGTTCCCCAAGCTGCGGGTGGCGGTTGTGGAGACTGCGGCGGGCTGGCTTCCGGCAATCCTTGACCGGTTCGATTCCCACTACATCATGTCACCCGGCCACGTGCCGTACCTGAAGCAGATGCCCAGCGAGGTCATCAAGAACAGCGGCCAGTACTTCCACGGCATAGACACCTGGGAATCGACGTTAGAGGACGTGGTGAAGCACGTTGGCGAGGACATGCTGCTCTTCGCGACCGACTGGCCCCACGGCGATACTGCATGGCCGCAAGCTGTTCAGCAGGTGATGGAGTGGGACGGGCTGTCAGACACGGTCAAACAGAAGATATTTGCTGGCAACGCCATGCGGCTCTGCCCGAGATTGCAGGTCTAAGCCCTTTCCTTTTCCAGGAACGCCGCCAGCTTATCGAACGCGCCTCGATACCCCTCGTTCGCCCCAGCCTCGGCAGATCCTTCAGGCAAGCCAGCATGCCTCAGAGTTATCCGGGTCCGGCTCTCCCCCTCTGCTTCCAGCGTCACGGTAACCAGCGTGTCATGGGGCCCTGGCCCAATAGCCACTACGTTGCCTTCGGCATCTGCCATGCTCTCCGTCTTCACCAGTCGCTCCACGGGGTCGATCTCCTGAAACGTTCCCGTGAGCCACATCTCGTACCCTTCCGGCGAGCGCATGCAGAACAGAAGCTTCCCGCCCACTCGGAGGTCAATGGTGCATTGAGGAATCGTGAAGCCCTGGGGGCCGTACCACTGCTGGAACAACTCCGCCTCTGTCCAGCAACGCCAGACCAGTGGTCGAGGCGCATCGAACTCCCTGGTCATGACCAGGTCCTGTCCCTGTGACTCTGTAGCTCCCTGCATCGTGTTCCTCCGTTAGTTATCTTGTGGATTCTGTAGCTGTTCCAAGACCGAGTCCAATTGATCAAACCGTTCTTCCCAGAGTTCTCTGTAGCGTTCTATCCAGTTAGCAGCTTCTTTCAGCAGCCGGGGCTCCAGGGTGCATGGCCGCCATTGGGCCTCTCTCCCCCGACTGATGAGGTTGGCCCGCTCCAGAACCTTCAGGTGCTTCGAGACGGCAGGCAGGCTCATCGCAAAGGGGGCTGCCAGCTCCATCACCCCTACCCCTCGTTTCTCCGAGGCCAACCGTGCAAGAATGGCCCTCCGCGTGGGGTCCGCCAGCGCGGCAAACGTCTGATCCAGGACTTGTGCATCCATATTATTTCACCATATGGCTAATTAACTGATTGGTATAATAAAGTCCTGAGGATATGCTGTCAAGGCCTGGGTAATGCTGGTATCAATTAGCCTCCACCTGTTACCCTCTCGTTTAGCAAATCACCCAAAGGAACACACATGAACGTCGCTGAACGGATGTCGCTACTGGGTACGGAGTCGGCCTTTGAAGTGCTGGCTAGAGCCAAGGCGCTGGAGGCCCAGGGCAAGGACATCATCCACCTTGAGATAGGTGAGCCCGACTTTGAGACGCCTCAGCACATCAAGGACGCTGCGGTGAAGGCGCTCCAGGACGGCTACACCCACTACGTACCAACGCCCGGCATCCCGGAAGTGCGGCAGGCTGTGGCGCGTAACGTGGGGGAGCGTCGCGGCATGGATGTGGACTGGAACCGCGTCATCATCACCCCCGGCGCAAAGCCCATCATGTTCTTCACGTTACTTGCCCTCGCTGAGCCCGGCGCGGAGGTCATCTATCCCGATCCAGGCTTTCCGATCTACGAATCGATGGTCAACTTCTGCGGCGCAAAGGCCGTCCCCATGCCGTTGCGAGGCGAGTCCGACTACCATCCCGACCTCGATGAGTTCGCCACCCTGGTGAACGAGAAAACGAGGCTCGTGATACTGAACTCGCCACACAACCCCTGCGGCTCGGTTCTGTCAGGTGAGGAGATAGAGCGCATCGCAGCCATCGTGCGGGAGCAGTCGGACGCCTATATCCTGGCCGACGAGGTTTACAAGGACCTCCTGTACACGGGCGAGCACGTCAGCATCGCTACAATGCCCGGCATGGCAGACCGCACAATCATCCTGGACGGGCTGTCCAAGAGCTACGCCATGACCGGTTGGCGGTTGGGCTACGGCGTGTTTCCCGAGCCCCTGGTGGAGCACATCACCAAGCTGGCCGTGAACAGCGTCTCCTGCGCCAACGCCTTCTCGCAGATGGCCATGATCGCCGCGCTGGAAGGGCCGCAGGACAGCGTGAGCGCCATGCGTGAGGAGTTCATGAAGCGTCGCGATGTTGTTGTGGAAGGGCTCCGTAGCATCCCCGGCGTCACCTGCCCCATGCCGGAGGGGGCGTTCTACGCCTTCCCAAGCATCAAGGGCACGGGACTGACCAGCATGGAGTTCGAGGCGAAGGCGCTTCAAGAGGCGGGCGTTGCTGTGCTGTCCGGCAGCGCTTTCGGCGGCTACGGCGATGGCTGCGTTCGCCTGTCCTACGCCAACTCCGTGGAGAACCTTCAGAAGGCCATCGACCGACTGCGAGGGATGGTTCAGGGGTTGTAAGCGTCTCTGTCATTCCGAGGGAGGCTGCCCCGTAGCATCTTCGCACCAACATAGCGCTGATATTTAACCCTGCTCCGCAACGCATGACTGTAAGATTGTTCAGTAGGTTTGCCGGATGTATACTTCGCCTAACGCGCTCTGGCAGGGCGCACCAACTTGTATATGGATGGGAGGAGACATGCTGACCAGGGAAGAAAACGAGTTGATGAGTCGTACAGATAAAGGCACCCCTATGGGGGAGTTTTGCCGGAGATTTTGGACACCGGTGTTGTTATCCGAGGAGTTGCCGGAACCTGATTGTGCACCAGTGCAGACCAAGATCTACGGCGAGGAGCTGGTGGCATTCCGCACAACCAGTGGGAAAGTTGGCCTGCTCAAAGAGTTCTGCCCTCACCGTCACGCCAGCCTATTCTACGGCCGAAACGAGGAAGAGGGCCTCCGGTGTGCATACCATGGCTGGAAGTTTGACATTGAAGGCCAGTGTGTAGACATGATGTCCGAACCAGCCGAAAGCAACTTCGCGAACAAGGTAACCACCACTGCCTATCCCACCCAAGAGGGAGCAGGGTTCATTTGGGCGTATATGGGTCCTCCGGAACTACAGCCACCTATGCCTGAGCTGGAGTATCTGCATGTGCCCGAGAACCAGCGCCAGACCAATAAGGTTTTCTATGAATCTAATTTTGTTCAGGTTATCGAAGGAGAGATCGACACTGTCCATGCCTCGATTTTGCACAGCCGGTTGGACTCGCTGGACAAATCAGATTCCGCTACCTCACTCGCGGGTCGGTATTCCTTCCGCGACAGAGCCGCCAGATTCCATGTTGAGGACAC
>JAPUKM010000173.1 GCA_027295645.1 Chloroflexota bacterium
ATTCGACCTGGCGGAGAAGGGACGAGGCGCATCAGGGAGAGCATAGTGACCGATTTGCCGCAACCGGACTCTCCAACGATGCCCAAGGTCTCGCCCTGATGAAGAGTAAAGCTAATCCCGTCCACCGCCTTTACTGTGCCAAAACGGGTCCGGAAGTAGGTGCGGAGATCCTCCACTTCCAGCAGGATGTGATTATCGGTCTGGGGACGGACCACGAAACCTCATCCTGTTTCCAGGCCTACCAGATTCTGGTGCACCCCGATTCAAACGTCCGGTTACGCCACTGGGGTTCCGCAACGTACCCTCTGAATCGCATCACAACACAGATGCCTTGACGCTAGTATGCCTTAGTGGCGATACAAGAGGAGGAGGCGCGGCAAGACCATTTACTCTAACTGCCGCAGTCTGGGGTCTAGCTTATCTCTAAGCCAATCACCGAACAGGTTCAGTGACATCACTGTGAGCATAATGGCCAGACCGGGGATGGTAGCAATCCACCAGGCATCGACAAGCCGGTCCCGCCCGTCGGCCACCATGGAGCCCCACGCTGGTGTCGGGGGCGGTACCCCCGCGCCGAGGAAGCTCAAGACTGCCTCCACCAGGATCACTATGCCGACTTGTAACGTGGCCACTACTATAAGGGTATTGATGGTGCCAGGGAAGAGGTGCAGGAATAAGATTCGTCTTGTAGAAGCCCCAGCTACCTGCGCCAGCGCCACGTAGTCCATGTTCTTGAGCTGCAGCACTTCACCCCGTATCATCCGCGCGAACCGCGGCCATATCCAAAGGGCCAATACTGCCACGATGATTTCGAATGACTGGCCCAAGGCCACTACCAGGACCAACGCCACCAGGATAAGAGGCAACGCCAGGATGATGTCCACAAGGCGCATAAGGACTTCATCTACCCAACCGCCGTACCAACCGGCGATCAATCCTATCAGCGTGCCCAAGGTGCCCCCGATCCCCAAGGTCACCCCTGCCACTATCAGAGAGATGCGGGCGCCGTGGATGATTCGGCTCAGCAGGTCGCGGCCCAAATGGTCGGTGCCCAGCAGGAACCTGGTGCTGCCCCCATTTCGGAGGACCACTTCCACCATTGCCCCCTCAGCGACATTGGGGTCTATCTCCCGGGCTTCCTCGAGGGAGATTTGCAGGTGACGCTGCCCGACCGCCGGCACCTCTACCACCAGTTTCTGTGTCGTGGTGGGCCCTCCCCAGAAAGGCGGCAGGTTCCTATCGGAAAGGTCACCGTTTATGGGATCGTGGGGCGCCAGCCAGTTGGCTCCGACACCCGCAATAACCACCAACGAGAGCAGGAACAACGGTATTACCGGCCAGCGTCGCCAACTACGCCGGGCCGTAGCTATCCAATCCCAGACGGAGCGTGGGGCTAATACGATGCTGCCAGTAGTGTCGGCTGCGGCCATTTGGTAGCGCTCCTAATCTCTAGGCGTAGCGGATTCGCGGGTCGACATACGCGTATAGCACGTCCACCAGGAAGGCGGCGCCTATGTAGAGCAGGGTGTAGGTGATGACCACGCCCTGAAGTACCGGGTAGTCAGACGCCAGCATCGCGGTAACGGCGAGCCGGCCCAACCCAGGCCAGGCAAAGACCACCTCGGTGGTCAACGAGCCGGCCACCAGGCTGCCGAGAGTCACGCCAGCGAAGGTCAACGGTGGAATGATGGCGTTGCGCAGGGCGTGTTTCCAGATTACGACCCTGGTGGAGACGCCTTTGGCCCGGGCCAGCTTGATGTACTCCGAATCGAGCACGTCCAGCATGGCGGAGCGGACCAGCCTCATGTTGGCCGCGACGAAGAACCACCCCAGAGTGATGGCCGGCAGGATAATTCCGCTCCATTCTTGTCGTCCTGATGGAGGAACCCAGCCCAGCTTCACGGCAAAGAAGAACATGAGCATGATGCCAAGCCAAAAGGGTGGGGCCGATTGCCCAATCAGGGCTACCAATTTGCCGATGTTGTCCAGGATTCCGCCCCGGTTGACCGAGGAGAGGATGCCTAGGGGTATCCCGATGATTAGCGAAAAGGCGAAGGCCGCCATGCCAAGCTGGAAGGTCGCCACCAAGCGCTCCCCGATGATGTCTATAGCCTGGCGGTTCTCCTTGATGGACTTGCCGAAGTCTCCCGTCAGCATGTCCTTGAGGAAGATCCCGTATTGCTGGTAGTAGGGCTTATTCAGCCCCAGTTTTTCCCCCAACTCCTCCCATTGGTCGACGTCTCCGCTGGATAGCTCACTGAGCATCAGGGTCCTGGGGTCCCCGGCGGCGCGAGCCATGATGAAGACAATCAGGGACACGGCCAATAGGGTGATAAAGGTGATAAAAAACCGCCGGACTAGGAACCTTTGCATGCTACGGAACCAACCTATCCCGATTTTGTCGCCGGACGCCGGCCTCCGCTTCAGATGATTAAGGAATCGGCTCCGCGCTTTCGCCTGAGGGTTCTATCAATCAGGGGAAGTAATTAAGGCAAGCGCTCTCGTTGCGCTTGCCTACGCCGCATCGGACGCGGGACCGCACCGGCCCGTTGCCCCAGATCACAACACTGAGGTGGGAACAGACATTGGAGCCTGTTCCCACCTTCTCAGCCTATGCCTGCACCCTACTTTCGGTGGGGCGCGAACTCAAGGGCACTTAGCCGCCGCGGGTCACCGGTCTCCAAGTGTTCCTCCCAGGTGTCGATCTTGGGACCCAGCGGGTAGATATTGTTGACCGAGTAAAGCCCGACATCGAAGGAGTTGTCCCAGATCCAATTGGCCATCTCCATCTGCATCGCCCACCGATCTTCGGTGTCGAACGTCGTGCTGGCCTCGTGGAGCAAAGAAGTGAGGACGGGGTGGTCCGATCCGGCGCTCCAGCTCCCGACAGGGTCGAACATGAAGCCATAGAGGACCAAGGGCTCCACCAGAGGTTGGGCGGCGTGGCAGGTAATCCCCGTGTTCGTGCGTTTGAATTGCCCTTCCACCAGCGTGTTGAAGGGAATCCGTTGGAGGCGGGCTGTTATGCCCACGTCCTGCCACATGTCGGCGATTGCCTCGCAGGCCTCCACCTCGGCCGGTGCGCCGCGGATGGAGGGCGTCAGTTCCACCTCGAAGCCGTCCCCATAGCCTGCCTCTGTGAGGAGTTGCCGGGCGCGCTCCGGGTCGTATTCCCATTTCCAGTCCGGATTCGCTCTGAGGTCACCTGACGGGCCCCGATACGGAGAGGCCCAGCCCCACATCGAAAGGGGCGACCCCTCGCCGCGGAGCAGTTCCTGTACCAGTTTGTCCCGGTCTATGGCCAGCCCCATGGCCAAACGGACCTTGCGGGCCCGCTCCCATTCTGGTGAGCTGGGATCGGAGTTGCTGGATATATAAGGCGCCTCGGGGTCCCACCCGGCGCGCTCGTCCTCCGTCCCCACGCCGTCGTGCCACATGCCGTAGAAGCCCAGGTGTGACTCGGAGCTTCCGCCCTGGCTCATGAATCTGGTCTCGGGTATATCCGCCAGGGCAGGTATGGAGTCCGGCGCCGCCGCAAAGAGGTCTATCTTGCCCGTCTGGAAGTTCGCGATGCGGGTAGCCTCCTCCGGAAT
>JAPUKM010000174.1 GCA_027295645.1 Chloroflexota bacterium
TCAATCCGTGACTACACAAGAGGTCAGAGCGCCCGAAGTGATGTCTATTCTCCGTCATTATAGCCAGCTGGCATATTCTTGACACAAACCATTGACGGATATAAGGTGCGTTTTCCCGATATTTAGGGCGTGCGTCTGCCCCCGCGAGCCCGGCACTGGAAGCCAACCCACCGTGACGGTGCCTGCACCAAATGCTACTGGAGGTTAGGAACTATGCTTCACCAGGCAAATCACCTGTTTATAGCGGCTATGGATGTGGAGGCGGACAAAGAGGCGTTATTTAACGATGTCTACGATAACGAGCACATTCCGTTCATCAGAGAAGTGCCCGGAGTGCTGTCAGTGGCTCGCTTCCAGAGGCAGGAGCTAATCGTGATCGTTGGTGGTGAGAAGCGAACTATCCACATAGAGAATGAGCCCACGTACGCGGCCCTCTATGAGCTGGAGAGCCCGGACGTGTTGACCAGCAAGGCCTGGGCAGATGCCGTGGAAAGGGGTAGATGGGCTGGGCAGGTGAGGCCCTTCACGAAAAACCGTCGGCACACTTTGATGAAGCTGATCCAGCCGACTCGCTAGCCCTGGATGAGCTGGACCTGCTCATCCAGGCGTCGGTAGTCGTACTGGGGGGCGAGGCGTTGCCGTGAGGCAAGGGCGCTCCACACCACGGCGAGGGCCACCGAAACGCCGAGGGCGGCGGCGAAGCTGACAAGGAAATCGCCTTCTCCCCCCCGCAGGAAGACGAGCCAACGTGGGAATTCCAGCCACGGCGTGAAGTCGCTCTTGGGGAAGAAGAGGACACCCGCTACGATTCCTAGGATACAGCTTGCCAGGGCGGCCCGCCCGGTCAGGTGCCGGTTGTACAGCCCGTAGAAGACGGGGAAGACCGAGGCGGCGCAGACCATGTCAGCGATGAGGAAGAGGTAGAGGACGCTGTAACCCTGGGCGGCGATGAAGATGGCGGGCAGGGCTACGACAACGGTGAGGGCCCGTGAGGAGCGGAGCAGTGGCCCGGCCTTGATGCCAGGCCGGAAGCGGGGCAGGTCGCTGGTGACGGCGCTGGCGATGCCGTTGAGCAGGGTGTCCATGCTGCTCATGACGAGCGCCATGGCGAGCACGAGCACCAGCACCACCACCCATGTAGGCAGCGCTTCGATAATCAGGGAGAAGAGGGCCACGGAAGCTTTGTCCGCTGGGATGTCGTAGCCAACGGCCATGATGCCAAAGAGGCCGGCGGCGAAGACAATGGGGACGACCACGATTCCGCCGATGAGGAAGGCCCTCCGGAGGGTCTGTTCATCGCGGCAGGCGTAAACGCGCTGCCAGTATCCCTGGTGGAACATCTCGGCCGCCATGATGGCGATGACCAGGGTGACACCGAACTCGATGCCCGGGCGGTGGCCCAGGGAGAGGAGCTGGGGTGCGGTCTCGCTGACGGGGTCGAAGGCGGCTCCGAAGCCACCCAGGGCGATGATGGTGGCGATGAAGACCACGATCAGCAGTGGAATGATGACGACGAACTGGACGCTGTCGGTAAAGATGGAGGCACGAATGCCTCCGTAGGAGGTGTAGGCGATGGTCCCCACGGCCGCGATGATGGCGGTCCACACCAGGGGGATGTCCGCCACGAGCTTCACCGCCTCGGCGATTCCGGTGAGCTCCGCGGAGAGGAAGATGAACATGTAGAAGAGCATGACCCCCAGGACGAACAGGTACATGGCCGGGCCGAAGCGGTGAAAGGCATATTCGGTGAGGGAGTGGCCCCGGGGCATGAGCCGGCGCATGCGCGGCCCGATGATGGCGAAGGCGACGAGCGGGGCGGCCTGCCCCAGGCTGTAGCCGATGAGCGCGACGATGCCCGCCCATGTCCCGGTCTCGGCGGGGCTGAAGAGGATCCAGGCCCCGGCGACGGAGGCCACCACCGTGGCGATCCCGACCGCGGTTCCCGCGGTGTTGCGGTTGACGATGTACTCCTCAACGCTGGGCCGCCTGCGCCGCACATATAAGATGCCCAGCAGGGCGGAGACGGCCGCCGTGATCACCATCACGGGGACGACGAGGGTCGCGCTCAGCATGGGCGTGGCCCCGGGTAAAAACTACAGGCCGCCAGCGTTTGCGCGTGGCGGCCCGTGCAGGATTCGTTGATAACCATATCCCTCCGCTGGCATTACCCAGATCAGGTTCGTGGGGTCGTCCCGACCGGTCGGGACCTCTCAGCCTGGCTAACCAAGCTCCCCCTGGTATTTGGTTTTCGGTCAGGCGCATTGTAGAGGGCAGGTTACGGCGGCGTCAAGGAGGGTGCGCGCAGAGGGCTGGTCTTGGGCTACCGGGCCGCCGCCACTATGACATGACCATCGAACGGTCGGTGCCGACCGGCTCGGTCTTGACCGCCACGCTATGTCCCTTGAGCCGCCGCCTGAATGGCCCGGACGACCTTATCGTAGCCGGTGCACCGGCACAGGTTCCCGGCAATGGCCAAGCGGATCTCGTGCTCGGTGGGAGTGGGGTTCTCGTTCAGCAGCGCCCTCGAGGAGATCAGGAGGCCGGGGGTACAGAACCCACATTGCAGTGCGCCGTAGTCGATGAAGGTCTGCTGGAGGGGGTCCAGCGTGCCTTCCTGGGCCAACCCCTCCACGGTTACCAACTCCAGGTCCTGGGCTTCCGCCGCCAGCATGCAGCAGGCGTTCACGGTCCGGCCGTTGACCAGCACCGCACAGGCACCGCAGTTGCCGTTCCCACAACCCTCTTTGGTGCCGGTCAGGCCCAACTCGTCTCGAAGGGCACTGAGCAGTGTCTGCCAGGGCTGGACTAGGATCTCCTGGGATTCGCCATTTACATGAAATGAGACGGGAATCTTGGCCAATGCTGCCTCCGTAACGCTCTGAGAAAGATTGGAACATTATATCCAGGTTACACACGTCTCGCAACGATGACAAGCAACGGCTGTGGGTTTTTCTATATCCACGTTACATGTACCCAGCAACGATTGACACGCAACGGCTGTGGGTTATCATGGAGTGCAACGCCCCTGCCCTGGAGAAGCTCATGCTGAACGGCTACCGCTACAGCCGTTGGGACGGCACTCAAAAGATCTTCGATATCGATGAGGATCAGCTCATGGAGGAGCTGTCTAACGAGCTTCTAGCCCACGGAGACCTTCAGCGCGCCCTGCGCAACCTCTTACAGCGTGGCATGGAGACCGGCCGGGGAGAGAGGATGGAGGGGTTGCGGGACCTGATGGAGCGACTCAAAGGCCGACGTCAGCAGGACCTTGAGCGTTACAATCTTGACTCGATGTTCGACGACATCAACGAACGGCTCCAGAGCATTGTGGAGACGGAACGGCAGGGGATAGACCAGCGGGTTCAGGAGGCGCGCGAGCGGGCAGCCGCCACCACTGATGCGACTTCCGACTCCGGTATGGATGCAGAGCAGGTCCAGCGACTGCTGAAGATGCTGGAGGAGCGGGCCAACCGCAACCGGGAACGCCTGGACAATCTGCCGGGAAGTCCCGGAGGGGTGATCCGGGAGTTGAGCGACTACGACTTCATGGACGCAGAGGCGCAGCGCCAGTTCCAGGAGCTTCTGGATATGCTGAAACAGAGCATGCTCCAGAACTACCTCCAGAGTATGAAGGAGCAGCTTCAAGGGCTGACTCCCGAGGATATGGCGGGCCTGCGCGAGATGCTCGGCGACCTGAATCAGATGCTCCATGACCAGGCGATGGGCCAGGAGCCGGACTTCCAGGGGTTCATGGACAAGTACGGTGCGCTCTTTGGCGACAACCCACCCAAAGACATGGAGGAGCTGCTGGACCAGCTTACTCACCAGATGGCCCAGATGCAGTCGCTCCTGGACAGCATGTCGCCGGAGATGCGCGGCGAGCTGGAGGGTCTCCTGAACTCCCTACTGGATGAGAAGACGATGAGTGAGCTGGCGGAGCTGGCCATGAACCTGGAGCAGCTCTATCCGATGGAGGAGCTCCGCCGAGACTATCCGTTCATGGGTGACGAATCGCTCACTATGGATCAGGCGATGGAGCTGATGGGGAGCCTTCAGGATATGGACGAGCTGGAACGCCAGATCCAAGAGGCCATACGCCAGGGGAACATCGACAACCTGGACCTGGACAAGGTGGAGGAGCTACTGGGAGAGGATGCCCGACGTGCCGTGGAGGAGCTCAAGCGGATAGTGCAGATGCTGGAAGAGGCCGGATACGTGAAGCGGAAGGGAGAGAAGCTGGAGATCACGCCCCGAGGCATCCGCAAGATTGGGCATAAGGCGCTGAGGGAGGTGTTCAATCAGCTTAAGAAGGACCGGTTTGGCAGACACGAAGTCTATACTCGTGGAACCATGGGTGAGCAGACCGGCGAGACCAAGCTCTACGAGTTCGGCGACGCGTTTGCGTTGGACCTCCAGCGCACGGTGATGAACGCTATCAAGCGCAGCGGGCCAACCGTTCCGGTGCGGCTGAACCCAGAGGACTTTGAGGTCCAGCGCACGGAACACATGACCCAGGCAGCGACCTGCCTTCTGCTGGACCAGAGTCGGTCCATGGGGCTTTACGGAAGCTTTCAGGCGGCGAAAAAGGTTGCCATTGCCCTGTATACGCTCATCCACAGCCAGTTTCCAAGGGACAGGCTCTATCTGATTGGGCTCTCCGACTACGCGATAGAGCTCAGGGGAGACGAGTTGCCGGAGCTCACATGGAACTCCTGGGTCTCCGGGACCAATATGCACCACGCCTTTTCCATGTCCCGCAAGCTGCTGAGCAAAGAGAAGGTGAATAACAAGCAGATCCTCCTCATCACCGACGGCGAGCCCACTGCCCACATGGAGGGAGACCGGGCCTACTTTGCGTATCCGCCCAGCCTCCGAACCATCCAGGAGACGTTGAAGGAGGTCAAGCGGTGCACTCAGGACGGAATCACCATCAATACCTTCATGCTGGAGAGCAGCTCCTATCTTCTTGACTTTGTGGACAAGATGACCAGGATCAACCGGGGACGCGCCTTCTACACCACCCCCGGCAGCCTGGGCAAGTTTGTGCTGGTAGACTACTTGACCAACCGGCGGAAGCGGCTGGACGGGTGAGCCTTGTGATCCCCTAGGCCGAGGGACACGGGGGTAACGGAATTGGAGGACGTGCTGGGCTTCGTTGTGGCCATACTTATCCTGCTGGGGCTGGTAGCCGCAATAGGCGTGGCCATCAACTTCGTGCTACGGCTACGGAGCGGCGAGACCGTTTCCTTCCCGCTACGGCTCCTGTTCCGAGCCTATCTGTACCTCATCAGCATCGTGAGCATCATTATCCTGATGGTAGGCCTTTCCGGCCTGGTGCAGGCGGGGCTTGGCGCCACCCTGGGCAAGGAGTTCAGCTATTCCCCGGCTTTCAAGGTGGCCGCTCCGCGACCCGTAACGCCAGAGGAAAGGCCCTTGACACCGGCTCCCGACCAGGAGGAGACGGGGCGGGAGGAGGGGCTGGATCGGGCACTCAAGGAGGGGATCCTCAACGGGCTCAGCTTTACGCTAGTAGGAGGAGTGGTCTTGGGCCTCCACCTGTGGGGACGCCGCCGCCTGGAAAGCGAGGAGGAACACTCCAGTATGCTGAACCGGAGCTATCTCATCCTTCTGCTGGTCATCTTCAGCGTCGCCGCTCTTATTGCGCTGCCATCGGCGGTTTTCGACACCTTGCAGTATTACATCCTGGACTCCGTGGACGAGTTTCGGCAGGGACGCCCAGGCAGTCGCCTGGCCACGGCTATCGTTACGGTGCCGGCGTGGGCCTACTTCCTCAACGCGACGCTTGGCATCCTGCGCCGCCAGGAGGCGGAAGCTCCCGGTACACAGGAGGGGTAGTTTTTTATAGACCCTATTGGCCTGCCAGCGCAGTAGTCCCTACTCTTTAGGAACCGCCCTACACCACCTCGGTCAGAAAGCTCAGGACCGCCTCGTTGAACTGCTCTACTTGCTCGTTGTTGATGGTGTGACCGCCGTCGAGCACGACAAGCCGACCATTGGGGAGACCGGAGGCAATGGCCTCGCCGTGGTCGGGCGGGAAGACGTGGTCACGGCTGGCCTGGACCACGAGAGACGGCGTTGTTATCCCATTAAGCTCTGATCTCCGGTCGGGGAAAAGAACGGGCCCCTGGTTCCGCCCCCGAGCGGTGGCGCTGACGATGATGGCGGCGCGGCACAGCGCCGGGTACTTGAGCAGGAACTCGATGAGCAGCATACCGCCGTAGGAGACGCCGCCGATGATGGGCCGGTCCAGGTCCAGCGCCTGGATGAGGGCTCGCTGGTCCTCCACCCACAGCTCCGCGGTATGGGGGACATCCTTTGGCGTTGACTCGCCGCAGCCCCGGCGGTCGTACCGGATGACCCGGTAGTGCGGTGAGAACGCCTCCACCTGCGGGGCCCACTCGGAGATATCGCTGAACCCGCCGTGGGCCAGAAGCATCGGTACGC
The DNA here is from genome assembly GCA_027295645.1 of Chloroflexota bacterium. Taxonomy (GTDB): domain Bacteria; phylum Chloroflexota; class Dehalococcoidia; order Lucifugimonadales; family JAPUKM01; genus JAPUKM01. Next base: position 6,466 of record JAPUKM010000174.1, read on the forward strand.
CGGCTCCGGCCTCGTCGTAGAAGATCTGCTGGTCGTTGACGGTTACGTGAGGCAAACCATTCTCCCCCGATTTTGATATGAATCTCGAAGCTGCTCGTGTAAAATGCACGTGCGATATAGTAGCATCGAGTTGAGCGGAGGGCGAGCGGGTATTGGGGAACGGCGCGAATCAGCCACAAAAAGGAGACCGGCCATGGCGCAACGACTTCCCGGGGTTGCTTATAGCGTAACCATACGAGCGGAGTACTCCAACGAGCCCGGTATGTTGGGCAAGATTACCTCTGTCATCGGCGAGGTGGGAGGAGACATAGAGGCGGTGGACCTGGTTGAGTCCACCAGAGATTCTATGATCAGGGACCTGACCGTAAACGCTCGCGACGTCGAGCACGGCCAGGAGATCGTGTCCACGGTCCGGAAGATGCCGGGGCTCCACGTGGTGAGCGTCTCGGACCCGACCTTCCTGCTCCACCTGGGGGGGAAGCTGGAGATCCACTCGAAAAGCCCCCTCAAGACGCGAAACGACCTCTCCATGGCGTACACGCCGGGGGTGGGGCGGGTCTGCATGGCGATCCATGATGATCCGGACGCCGTGTGGAACCTGACCATCAGGGGCAACACTGTCGCAATAGTCACCGACGGGACCGCCGTGCTGGGGCTGGGCGACATCGGCCCGGAGGCGGCGATGCCGGTGATGGAGGGGAAAGCGATACTGTTCAAGGAGCTGGCCGGAGTGGACGCGTGGCCCATCTGCCTGGCGACGAAGGACCCTGACGAGATTGTGGAGACGGTGAAGCACCTTGCCCCGGTGTTCGGCGGCATCAACCTGGAGGACATCTCCGCTCCACGCTGCTTCTACATTGAGGAGCGGCTCAAGGCGGAGATGGAGATCCCCGTGTTCCACGACGACCAGCACGGCACTGCGGTGGTGACGCTGGCGGCCCTCTACAACGCTGTGAAGCTGGTCGACAAGCAGATCGATGAGCTAAAGGTGGTGATGACCGGCGTGGGTGCCGGCGGCATGGCCACGGCCAAGATGCTGATGGAGGCCGGGGTGTTCAACATCCTCGGCTGTGACCGGGCGGGCATCCTGCACCGGGACCGGGATTACGCGGGCAACGAAGGGAAGCGGTGGTTCGCGGACAATACCAACCCGGATAATTTCAAGGGCTCTCTGCTGGAGGCGATGGAGGGCGCGGACCTGTTCGTCGGACTGTCCGGCCCCAACGTGCTCACC
>JAPUKM010000175.1 GCA_027295645.1 Chloroflexota bacterium
CTCCATGTACTCCTTCCTGGGTAGAGACAGGGGCGGAAAGTCGGCCTTTCGGGTTGCGTCGATCAGGAGGGAGGAGTCGGACTTATCGTAGCGGCTGGACGGGTGTGACGCCACCATGCCGATGGGCGTTGCGCCAAAGGGCCGATCGCGGACCACCTTGATGTCTCTGTGCGGCTGGGACCGGTGAGTGATGGCCCAGGTTACGGCAATCGGATCACTGGGATTGATGTCTTCGTCCACAGCTACGACGAGCTTGCCCACCCGGTCTCCCCATTCCAGCAAGGCGTCCATCGCCCCCCATGGGTCCTGGTCGTCCCTCTTCTTCATTCTGAGCACAACGTAGGGCCGTAGGTTGACCAGCGGCTCGGTAAGGGAGACTTCGAGAACGCTATCGAACCCCTTTTGCCTGAGGAATCGGTGGATCAGCGTTGACATCCCAACGGCCTTGATCTTGGAGCTCTCGCTGGGGGTTACCTGACTGATGATGGATACCCAGGTGGGTCGTTTCCTATGGGTGATGCAGGTGACCTCAAAGAGTGGGCTCAGCGTTCTGGGGTCAACGTATCCCATCGACTCGCCGAACGGCCCCTCCTCCTCCAGATACTTCGTCGGGATGATCCCCTCGATAACAACCTCGGCCGTCGCCGGAACTTCGATGTCCACCGTCTGGCACTTCACCAGCTTGATCGGCTCCCCCGCTAATCCACCAGCGAGTGCCAGCTCATCCATGGTCGGCGGCACCTTCTGGGACGCCGTATATGAGACAGCGGGCACGGCTCCAATCACTACGGCCGCCTCCAATGGGATCCCTCTCTCCCTGCACCTCTCCCAGTGGCGAGAGATATCCTGTGGGGTCCCCATCATGATGCCACTGAGCGCCGGCCCCTTGATGAGGCCCCGGTAGGTGCCGACGTTTCTCGCCCCCGTTTCGGGGTCCTTCGTGATCCAGTGGCCCGCGGTGATGTAGGGGCCGTTGTCGAACCCAGGGGTCGAGACCGGGATCGGAAACTCCAGAAGACCGCCGTGGCGCAGCAGGTCAGCACCCACGTGGACCTCCTCCTGAACCGGGCCCTCGGATACCATTTCGGGCTCCACCGGATGGTCCATTGCGTAGATCCAGCGGTCGGGAACCTCTTCCACGCTGCATTTCAGCCCCAGGGAGTAGATGGCTGCCGAGCCGGCCAGTCCGCCGACCAGGACAGAGCCATCATATTTCCTCCCGTTTGAATCCGTGACGTTCTCGAAGAGGAAGGCCTTGCGGTCCCTCTCTTCCAGTCCCCTGAACTGCCAGCGGACCAGAGGGTGCAGTTCAGTATCCTTGTTGATCTCTCTCTGGATGCGGACCAGCAGCCCGCGTTCGTCGAGGGCCAGGATCAGCTCCCTCAAGTCCTGATATGGCTCCGCGTATTTCATGGCACAGAACGTCTCCGAATGGATGGGCCAAAATTTTCCCGCACTTCCGCACTCCTGATGCTTGGTCGGGTACGGGCTCGAACTCGCGTTATGCGGGCACCTTGGTAGGCACGAAAAGCTAGCACAGCTCTCTGCCAGTGTCAAACAATGCCACCCACCAGTGCCAGGACAAGGGGGCTGAAAGACGATGCTAGAATGCCTTCCAGGAAGCGTCTTTGGTATCTCTGGAGTCATCGCCTCAAGGGCGATGACCTGAACTGAACGGGAGGTGTCCAGTGTCACAGGTTGAAGATAGGCTGAAGGACATGGGATATTCGTTGCCGAATCCACCAGATCCAACAGGGACCTACATCCGGGCCTACAGGACAGGAAACCTGGTCTTCCTGGCAGGCGTCGGCCCATGGAGAGAGGACGGCTCTCAGGTGCTCGGCAAGGTGGGCCGAGAGTTGACCGTAGAGCAGGGATACGAAGCGGCCCGCCTCTGTGCCCTAAACAGCCTGGCCAACTTGAAGGAGACTATCGGTGACCTGGACAGGGTAGTCCACTTCGTCAAAGTGCTGGGGATGATAAACGTAGACCCGGAGTTCGGCGAGACGCCCGCTGTGATGAACGGATACTCAGACCTGCTAGTGGCAGTCTTCGGCGAGAAGGGGCACCATGCCCGTTCTGCCGTAGGCATGGGCACCCTGCCCAGGGGTATGGCGGTGGAGGTAGAGGCCATAGTGGAGGTGGAGTCGTAGCAGACTCGATAGTGCCGTTCCTCGCAGGATGTAACCATGCTTAACCGGACTGATGGCGTTTGCCAGTAACCACAAAAAGGGCGGTTCGAGAACAGACCGGCATCTGACTGGCAAAAGCCGGACTTTCCGAACGGCCGGAATGAGAAAGTCGGTTTTGGTCGTGGCCAGCAGCCTACGTCGCAATCAAGGCCTGTACGCTTGAGGAGTGTATACTTGGCCCATGTCGCCGTTACTCGAAGCCAAGGGGCTCACCAAGCGTTACGGCCACACGCTTGCCCTGGAGAACATCGACATCCGGGTTGATGAAGGGATAACCGGTCTGCTGGGACCCAACGGCGCCGGCAAGAGCACGGCCATCAAGCTGTTTCTGGGGCTGCTCAGACCGACCGCCGGCTCAGCGGAGGTTATGGGCCAGAGGCCCTACGAATCGGTCGAAGCTCGTGGGCGACTCGGGTACATGCCCGAGCACGACTGCCTGCCGGGAGCCATCACCGCCTCCGATTTCCTGGCTCACATGGCACAGTTAAGTGGTATACCGCCCCGGCATGCCCGGACCCGTGCAGCCGACGTGTTGCGTCACGTTGGTCTGGCCGAGGAGCGTTACCGGGCCATCGGCCAGTACTCCACCGGAATGAAGCAGCGGGTCAAATTGGCGCAGTCCCTGGTCCATGACCCCGCCATGGTACTGCTGGACGAACCCACCTCAGGACTGGACCCGGGTGGCCGTGAGGAGATGCTGGAGCTCATCCGGCGAATCGGCCGTGAGTTTGGCATTAGCATCCTCCTCTCTTCACACCTGATGGGCGATGTGGAGAGCACCTGCGACCGCATTATCGTCCTTGATGGCGGGCACGTCATCGAGGAGGGGCCCGTATCACAGTTTACACAGGAGACGGAGACCCTGGTCATCGACGTGGACAACAACCGGGATGAGCTTGTGGCGGCTCTGGCGACCAGAGGTATCCAGGCTAAGCTGGAGGGGTTACTGGTGGTGGTTGAGCAGGAAAATGAAGAGCAATTCGACGCAATACGCGACGCCCTGGTTGAGGCTAACGCACGGTTACGCCGAATGGCGCCGCGGCGCCATCAACTGACCGATATCTTCCGTAGGAGTCCTGATGGCTGAGCCGCGCGGCGAGGTGTTCGACCTTGGCTATAGGCATTATGATGGCCCGCGGGAAGGGCGGATGCGCGCTCGCAAGGCGTTGTGGGCGAACGGTGTGCGTACCGCTCTCGGCCTCGGTCGCGGCTCCCGGGCCAAGGTTCTTCCCGTGCTTTTCTTCGTCGCCGCCATCATTCCCGCGGTGGTTCTGGCCCTCGTCGCCAGCCAGGTCGATGAGGTAGTCGGTCCCGGCGCTCAGGTTGACATTCCCAGCCACGGTGACTACTACCAGATCATCTCGATTATCCTTCTCCTCTTCTCTGCGATCATAGCGCCCGAGCTGCTCTGCCCCGACCGACGTGAGGGGGTTATCTATCTGTACTTGGTACGCCCTCTAACCACCACCGACTACGTAGCGGGTCGCTGGCTGGCCTTTCTCTCGATCACATTGGCCATCGCTTACTCGGGCCAGGTCATTCTGTTCATCGGGTTCGTCTTGGCCGCGGCCGAGCCGTTTGACTACCTGCGTGACAATTGGCTGGACGTTCCACGTTTTCTGGCCGCCGGGCTTGTGGTTGCCCTCTTCACCACCACTATACCCCTGGCTGTGTCCGCCTTCACCACCCGGCGTGCGTATGCGACCGCCTTTGTCATTGGACTTTATTTCATCTCGTTTCCCGCCGCAGGCATTCTCACCGGATGTGACGAGGAAACGGACCAGCGAAGACCTGCCCCGCAGGTCGAAGAGTTAGGAAGCGGGCCGTGTGAGCCTATCACCGGAGATGCGGCGAAGTGGTTCGGTCTGATAGACCTGGGCAAGGTACCCATTCATATAAACGACCTGATCTTCAACGAGAAGAGCGAGTCGACGGTCGCCAGGCTGGTCCAGGAGCTACCCAACGGTGTACCCATAGGCTGGTATCTCTTTTTGACTGCAGGGCCAGGGGTCGTGCTCTGGTGGCAGTACAGGAAGATAAGCGTATGACATCTCTTAGGTCGGCCCCCAACCAGATCATGTCGGAGCCGACCATTACAATCCAGGGTGCCTCCAAATGGTTCGGCAATGTGGTCGCAGTGAATGATGTGTCCCTGCAGGTGTACCCTGGCATCACGGGTCTATTGGGGCCCAATGGGGCCGGGAAAACCACCCTTCTTCATATGATCTCAGGCCTGGCGAAGCCCTCGGAGGGAGAGGTAACCGTGCTAGGCGAATCCGTTCGAGGCAACCAGCAGCTGTACCGCCGAATCGGTGTCATGTCGGAGCACGAGGCTGTTTATGGGTTCTATACCGGGCGCCAGTTCGTTGAGTTCGCTGGCCGGTCATACGGCCTGAAGCCGCTCGCGCCAGCGGTGGACCGGGCGATAGATAATGTCGGGCTGACCGCCGTACAGGACCGGCTACTTGGCACCTATTCTCGCGGAATGCGGCAACGGATGAGGTTGGCCGCCACCCTTGTACACGACCCAGAGGTGTTGATACTGGACGAACCGCTTAACGGGACCGACCCGCACCAGCGCATCGAATTCCACGATCAGATACGCCTTCTCGCCAGCGAGGGACGGACCATACTCATCTCCTCACATATTTTAGAGGAGGTTGAGACGCTGGCGGAGCATATCCTGCTGATGGTCAGTGGCAAGCTAGCGGCTGCCGGCGATTACCGCGCTATTCGAGAGAAGCTGGATGAGCGACCCTACAAGGTGCGTATTGAAGTCAGCAACCCACGTTTGATGGCAGAAGCGCTGATACGGGTAGAGGAGGTGGACTCGATCACCGTAGAGGCCAGCGGAGCCCTGGTTATCTTGAGCCAGAACATACACGCGCTCCAGCAGTCCGTCCCCCGTCTTGCCAAGGAGCAAGGGGTGCGGCTACTACGCGTGGAGCCGCTTGACGACTCGCTAGAGAGCGTATTCGGCTACCTGGTAGAGCGTTAAATGGGACCGCTACTGGGACTTTCCCTGCGACAGCTGACGGGGCGTCGAAGGCTGCTACTTATCGTGCTCCTGGCACTGTTGCCTATCAGCCTGGCTGCTCTCGTCTCTGCTCTGTTGGGTGAAGACGAAACGTCGAACAGGGATTTCACGAACACGTTGCTGGACGGGCTGCTGATTGCGGGGATTTTGCCTCTTGTCACCATGGTGCTGGCAACGACTGCTTTCGGCAACGAGCTTGAGGACCGCACCTTGAGCTACCTGGTCCTGAAGCCGGTGCCAAGGTCTCTAATAGTTTTACCGAAGCTACTGGCATCCATAATTGTCGGTGGTCCCATGTTGATCGCCAGCGGTGTTGTGGCCACGCTGCTAGGGGCCAGCAGCATGGGTGCAATAATTGTGGTGGTCGATAGCGAATTTCAGGCCGCGGCCGCAGTAGGCCTGGCTGTGTTCGCTGGCGTGGTCACATACACGGCGATCTTTACATGGGCGGGCCTCATTAGCACTCGTGCGCTGGCCTTCGCTCTCATCTATGTGTTCCTGTGGGAAGGGTTGCTCACCTCTTTCCTGGGCGGCATACGCTACCTCAGCGTACGGGGCTATACCTTGGGGATCCTGCACGGAATCGATGATCAGAGCTTCGGGAGCCTGGGTGAGAGAGTAATCGAATTCCCGGCTGCCATCGTGGGGGCGGTAGTCGTATCAGTCACATTCTTCTGGCTGACAGTTAGACGGCTACGCACCATGGACGTGCCGTAGCTGTTTGCTGAACTCCATTCGTGACCAGCAGCCGAATATTCCGAAAGCCAGATATATCAAATTGCCCATTCTGGTCAGAGTGGGTAATCTCTTAAGCGCACATTATCGCGGCCAGTCGCTGGAACATATCTTCATTGAAGAAGTTGTCGCGATACGCTTTAAACATCTTTCCCCGAGTTAGTCTTAGCTGGTCCCGCTAATGGGCTACTAAATCCGGTCGCAAGCAAGTTTTGAATTTCCATTGTCAGCGTGGCGGCTTCCAATCGAGGAGTGTCACCGACACCATATTCAGAAGGAAGCTGATGCATCCAGTAGCTAGGCTGTGGTGGTTGGCTGCCGGTCCACTTGACCCCTGAAGGATAAGGCAGGCTAACCTTTGTTTAAGACTAGTCCGCTTTTTATATCTGGATGTTGGTAGCGCGTGCGGGATTCGAACCCGCGATCTCCGCCTTGAGAGGGCGGTGTCCTTGGCCACTAGACGAACGCGCCACGTACACTTGCTTGGCCACCCTTTTTGTAGGGATGGCGCACTAGTAATCTACCGTCGTCCCAAGCTTCAGGTCAAGGCGATTGCTCGGTTTTAATGGTGACGGCTTCTGGGTAGCTCTTCCGCTCCTCTTCGATCGACGTGGTGCGTCCCTTGGCCTCCCGGACCTGCGGCCTCTCCGTCTTGCATGCAGGACACCAGACGGTCTCCTTTGAG
>JAPUKM010000176.1 GCA_027295645.1 Chloroflexota bacterium
AGGCTCCCGGATGGCCCCGTAGGCGCGGACGTGGACGTGGGTGCGGCGGTAGCGGTGGCGCCGGCAGGGACGGATGTCGGAGTATCGTCATCGCCCCCACAGCTTGCTATGACCAAAGCCATGGTCATAGCACCTACCAGAACCGGCATGAGCTTTCTCATCTTTGCAGTCATGTTCCCCTCCCTTTGTCCCCCAACGATCGCTTGGATAGACGTGGCAGCAGAATTGCATACGCCGCACACATTCGCATCGTGCTGAAGCACACTATCTGAAGTAATGCCCTGTTGTCAAGCGTTGCAGATGCCTGTTAGTAATGTAACCGGGAGACTTTACCAAATCGTGCGGCCAATCCTCTGGGACTCGTCCAATGTAACATCCTGGCCGTAGCACGGTTGTAGATAGACGCTCAGTGTATTAATTGCTCTAACCGTGCCGTAGAGTTTGAACTAGTAGCGCGGCAAGAGTAGAATCGCTTGAGTCGGCTTGGAGACGAATCAGGAGGATACGTGTGATCTACGAACTAAGGACCTATAACCTGCCACCTCGGCAAGTTCCAGAGTATGAGAAGCTGTTCGCCGAAAGACTGTCGTACCGCCTGGCATTCTCCCAGTTGGCGGGTTTTTGGCACACCGAGATCGGCCCTCTAAACCAGGTGGTTCACATCTGGCCTTACGATGACTTGAACCAAAGGTCTGAGGTTCGGCAACAGGCTGCAGCCTCCGGCAAGTGGCCCCCTGATACGTCCCATCTCACACTGAGCATGCAGTCGGAGATCTTTGCCCCCGTACCGTTTATGACTCCCATGAGCAAACGAGACATCGGTCCGCTATACGAGATGAGAACCTACACCTATCCCGCCGGGACTATTCCAAAGGTCGTTGACGCTTGGAGCAAGAGTATTGCCGAACGGGAGAAATTATCACCTTTGGCAGGCTGCTGGGTTTCCGAGATAGGCGGACTTAATAAGTTTGTACACCTGTGGGCCTATACGAGCTTTGAGGAGCGCATCCGTATCAGGGCCGAAGCAGCCGAGACAGGGATTTGGCCTCCAAAATCCGGCGTTCTCCCCATAACACAGGAGAACAAGCTGCTTTTTCCGGCCTCCTACTCACCTATGCAGTAAGTGAAGCCCTCCGGAGCCGACGCATCATACAGCGGCGCAGGCGTTGACGCTGTTTGAAGCTGCGAATACAATGCTCGCCGTGTAGGGGTAGATTCAGAAGAATGCTACGGTAGTTTGGAGGCGGGCATGTCAGTATTGCTCTATGAAAAGCGGAACAATATCGCCTATATCACTCTCAACCGTCCGGACTCTTTGAACGCCTTCAATAACGAGCTTGCTGAGGCCTTCGGCGATGCGTTGGTCAACTACCGTGATGATCCATCGCTCCAGGTAGCCATTTTGACCGGTGAGGGTCGTGCGTTCTCAACAGGGGCGGACCTGAAAGAGATGACGGCCCAGGGTCAGACTGCCGGGACACGAGCGTTACGTACACCGGTCTCCGAGGAGGTGTGGAAACCCATTATCGCCGCCATAGATGGCTTTGCCCTGGGGGGAGGCTTCTTTATTGCCCTTGAGTGTGACATTCGGATTGCAACGGAGCGGGCCAAGCTGGGCGATGTATCAACTCGTGTCGGCACCTGGGGTTCCATGCACATGTACAGCAAGATGCCCTTTGGTGAGGCCTTATACATGCATCTCACGGGTACTCCTCTTAATGCTGAGGATGCCCATCGTATCGGTCTGGTACACAAGGTCCTTCCGGATAGAGAGGCTATGATGCAGGAGGCAGAGGCCATCGCCGAGGAGATCAAGCTCGCCGCACCCCTTGCGCTCCAGGCCATCAAACGTCTGGGTGCCACAAGCCTGCTCAAGACCGGAGACGACGTGGATGCTCAGTCGAAAGTCCTGAGCCAGCAAGTAGCCAAGAGCGAAGATGCCAAGGAGGGCCCCCGTGCCTTCGCCGAGAAGCGCAAGCCCGTCTGGAAGATGCGCTAATGTAGGTAGCGGGGGGCTAGCCTTCCCACAACCCTCTATTTGCCCGGCTGTTAAGAACTCTAGTGTCAAAGAAAAGCCGGCCATGAGCACAGGCTATTGGCACCTATTGGGCACAACCCGTTGGTTGAGTCTCCCCTACGCCACACTCAGCCGTGCTCAACAAACAAAGCGCCAGGTTCAATACGCAGGTTGAAATGAACGGCCCGGGACTGAAAGATAAATACTGCATCGTGGGAGTAGGCGAAACGGAGTACTCCAAAAACTCCGGTCGGACTACGCAGGCCATGGCGGTAGGGGCCGTGCGCGGTGCCATGAACGATGCAGGGCTAAAGCCTGGAGATATAGATGGGATGCTCAGCTACCACAGCGGAGACTCGACCACTTCGCTCGCCGTGACCACCGACCTGGGAGTACGCCTCAACTTTTACATGGACTGCAGCGGCGGCGGGTCCAGTACAGAGGCCCTTGTGGGGCTGGCCATGGGGGCCATCGAGGCAGGCATGTGTCATACGGTGGCCATCTTCAGGTCGATGAACGGGTACTCCCAATTCCGGTACGGCGGGACCGGTGCTCGCGCCCGGGCGCCGGTTACGGGGAACGCGGTCTTACGCATACCGTACGGCTTTATGAGCCCAGCGCAGAGCTTCGCCTTCACCTTCATGCGCCACATGATGGAGTACGGCACCACGAGCTCTCAAGTGGCCCACGCGAGGGTGGCCCACAGCAAACACGCCAGCCAGAACCCAAAGGCCCTCCTGAAGAAACGCTTCACGGTCCAGGACGTGCTGAACTCCCGGTGGATCACCAAACCGCTGCATCTGCTGGACTGCTGTTTGGAGACCGATAACGCCACCTGCATCATTGTGACTTCGGTGGAACGCGCCCGGAATCTACAGCAAAGGCCCGTCTTCATCATGGGTGTAGCAGGCAGAGTATCCAAACCCAGGGCGGACATGCATTACGTCCACGGCCCTATTACGCGGGTCGCAGGCTACTACGCCGCTCCCATCGTGTTTGGCAATGCAGGCATAGAACCCAAGGACGTAGACCTAACCGGCTCATACGACGCCTTCACCTTCACTACCATGCTCATGCTGGAGAGCTATGGGTTCTGCCAAATGGGTGAGGGGGGAGACTACGTATCCGGCGGGATCATTGAGCTGGGCGGAAAACGGCCTAACAACACCAGCGGCGGGCAGTTGTGTGAAGGCTACACCCACGGCATGAACCTGGTGATCGAAAACGTCCGGCAGCTCAGGGGCTTGGCCGACGACTATTGCCCTCAGTGGCAGGCGGGCGTTCATACCTATGACTACTCGGAAGGCCACTGCCGCCAGGTAAAGGACGCAGAGATCTCCATGAACCTTGGTTGGGGCACCCCGGCGACCAGCAGCGCCCTGATTTTGAGGCGGTGAGCGGCATGGCAGAATACCAGTACAAAGGAATGGAGATCATTGTTCCCGACAACGACCGGGAGCATCAAGGCTATTTCGAAGCGGCCAGAGAGCGGAGGCTTGTGGTGCAGCGGTGCAGCGACTGCGGGAAGCTACGCTGGGAGCCTGGAACAGCCTGCCCATGGTGTACATCACTCACCTGGGAGTGGCACCAGGTGAGTGGGAAGGGCACCATCTATAGCTATCAAATCGTTACTCATCCCATCCAGCCAGGATTCAGTGATTGGGTACCGTACCCAGTTGTTCTTGTTGAGTTGGATGAGCAGCGTGGAGAGCCGACTGAGGACGAGGCTCTCAGAATCGTCGCCAACTTATTGGATGATCAAAACGAGCCGGAAAAAGAGGAGAATGTAGCCATCGGCAAGCGTGTGGAGGTGGTCTTCGTTGACGCTTCAGAGGACTTCACCATTCCGCAGTTCAGGTTGCTGGACGAGACACCCGGTGCCCCCCTTTGGCAGTTTCAGGCCACCTAGCATACAATTCGGCCACACAATCCTCCTTTTGGGAGATAGGACTTGATCAGAAAATTTGACAGCCTCTATGCCGGACAAGTTGATATGGACAACCTCGGGTATGGAGGAACCCCCGTCAACGACCGCGATTACCCTAACGAATACCTGGCGACTGTTTTTGATACCGCCAAGGCAATAGCCCAACTGATGGATCGCCTGGGCTACGACACCTTGTGGCTGGCAGAGCACCACTTCCAGCACGAGGGCTACGAATGCATCCCCAACATTCTGTTGCTGAGCGTTCACCTGGCCAATTTCACCACCAGACTAAAGCTCGGGTGCGCCTTCAACGTCGCGCCCATGTGGCATCCACTCAGACTGGCAGAGGACTTTGCTACTGCGGACATCCTCACAGACGGGCGAGTCACCTTCGGAGTGGGCCGCGGTTACCACACGCGCGAGGTGGAGACCTTTGGTGCCCCTCTGCTCGACCAACCCGCGAACCGGGACCTGTTCGAGGAACAGGTCGACATCATCTTCAAGGCGTTCAACGAGAAGCGCTTCTCACACCACGGCCAGTATTACGACCTCCCTCCCAAAGTGCCTTATCGCGGTTACGAGTTGGAAGAGCTTACGCTGGTCCCCCGTCCAAGGAGCCGCCCTGTCGATTGCTGGCAACCCATACAGAGCGCGACCCAACGGGGGCTGGACTTCATGGTCAAGCACGGTATCAAGGGTATCATTGGTGGCGGAGTGGCCGAGGGTGGGGCCATGGACAAGGTTGTAGAGGCGTGGAGGGATGCGCTGGCCCGCGGTGGTCGGGAGTGTGAGTTGGGCGAAGACCTCAGCATCGGGTTCCACTATTACATCGCCGACACCCAGGAAAAGGCGCTCAAAGAGGCGGCAAAGTACTTCGAAGAGAACCTTAAGGTGTTCGGACAGCTACGGCTTGTCCGATCTCTTACCGACAAGCAGATCGAAGATATGAGCGACCCCATGCGAGCGCCGTACGCTGACCTTCCCACCCTGGAGGATGCCGTGAAAGCGGGCGCCGTCCTCTGCGGGTCCCCGGAACAGATTATCGAATCACTCATGGCCCTTGAAAACAGGTATCCAGGCCTCCAACGGGTTAGCATGGGCCAACCTGTTGGCACCCCTTCAAAAGTGATACTCCACCAATTGGAGTGGCTTGCCTCGGATGTCTTGCCGGCGTTTGTTGAAAGAGCAGCCGCTCCCGCGATCACCGAATAGTTCGCGGACGCGTATCCGGCAGAGCACCGTTAGGTGCACTATGGTGCAGCGGGCTCCAGATCGAGCGGCTATTCACCCGCGCGAAGCAGCCCTGCAAGATCGCTTATGTCTTCCAACTGCTCCAGCCGCTCGATCTTTCCAATGATCTCGTCCTGGCCCGTCGATGTCAGGTACGGCGCGGCGTAGCGTCGGAATTTGTCCGCCATCTCCGGGTAAACGTATGGGTTGGAGGGTGCCCCCTTCCAGTCGGTAGCCGTGAGGACGTGGCTACTACCGCTGATTGTCAGAGACACCTCCGTCGCCGCGCCCCAAGCCGGCCCGGAGCTTCCCGGGTCCACCGCCAGCTCAATCCTTTCGGCCAGGCTCCGCACCTCGGAGTCCCACAACGTTTCCTCACTAAACGACCGCGGGTCTCCCGCATCCCTGCACAGCGCAATGGCCGCTGAAAATGGCAGGCTGTACTGCGCGCCCAGGACAGATGTGGGCGCACGGTCACAGAACCGCTCCTCCATCATCCGCTCGGGCCCTGCAATTCGCACGGTCTCCAGCTCTCCGGCCTTCAGCGAATAGTTCTGACGGAACCGCCAGATGGCCTCTATCGCGGTATGGAAAGAGCCGTGACAGGGATACGCTTTCACCATGATGTCCAGCAGGTGATACCGCTTCCCCAGGTCATCCACGAGCAGCTCCGGCTGTGGCGACGGTGAATAGACCCGCAGGAATCCATGATCCCCCTCCAGGACTGTGGTTGGCCCTGTGAAGCCCTCCGCCGCCAGCAGTGCGCTCTCCAGCCCCGTTTGAGCCCCCCTGGCTACGTGAATCCGCTTGGTCATTGCCCCCTCCCTGGCGAATTCCAGCAGCCCTGCTCCATGGGACCCGGCTATACCCAGGGCATGGACAAACCGGTCTTTGTCCAATCCCAGCGCCCTTCCCGCCCCCGCCGCGCCCCCGAAGGGCGCGTTGGTGCCGGGACCGTGAAAGCCTCGCTGGTCCTCCACCGCCCGTGTCGCCGCCAGCCCCACCCGGCAATTCACCTCGTAGCCAGCGGCCATCGCTGCAAGGAACGTGGCGCCGTCCAGGTGATCGCGTTCGGCCACCGCCAGCGCTGCCGGAAACACCGCCGCACTGGGGTGGCAGGACCCCGGCAGCAAGGCATGGTCACATTCGAAGCCACCTATCATCGTGCCGTTCACCAGTGCCGCGTAGGCGGGCGACGTGGTTTCCCGTTGTGCAAACAGTGAACAGGAGCCGGTGGGCGCACTTTCGCGTGCCAGCCCCATCACCATCTGCGCCCACGGCGTGCCGGAGCCGACAAAGCCGGCGGCCAGGTTGTCCAGGATGTACACCTTGAGCGCCTGGACGACTGCCGGCGGTAGATCCTCGTACCGGATCTCGGCGGCGAATTCGGCCAGGCGTCGGGTCTCGTTCATTTTGGTCGTCTGCCGGTATAACTGCCCGGGCCGGTCACTACTTCGCCTGCGACATTGCAGATGCGTTGGCCCCCGCGATCCGTCCAAAGACCGCACCACGCATCAGACCGGAGCCGCCCGGGTAGTTATGGTAGAAGAAATCCCCGGTTATCTCCCCGGTAGCGAAGAGGCCGGAAATGGGGTTGTCCTCCGTGTCTATAACCCGCGACTCGGTGTCTATCTGGATTCCGCCGTAGGTGAAGGTTATACCGCAGGCCACGGGGTACACCGTGTATGGCGGCGTATCGATAGTGAGCGCCCAGTTGGACTTCGGGGGCTCAACTCCTACGGCTGTCTTGCCGTCTTTGCTAGAAGGGTCGAACGTTCCGGGCTGCACAGCGGCGTTGTACTGCCCCACGGTGTGTACCAATTCGTCCGGAGGGAGAGAGAGCTTGCGGGCCAACTCCTCTATGCTGTTGGCCACGATGGGAGTCCCGGTGGAATAGCGCTCCTCCAGGAGATGTACCGTCTTTCTGTCGAATATCTGGTATGCGATCGCGCCGGGCTGATCGAGGATTGCCCGTCCTGTTTTCGCATAGGTGAGCCCTCCCAGGTCCTCCCCCTCGTCCACAAAACGGCGGCCCAGGGCGTTCACCATGATCGAGTAGGGATACGAGAGCCGGTTTGTTCTATCGGTGAGGCGGAGGTCTCCCACCGCTGGGGCATCCCCGTCGATGGGGGTGGCGTGGCACCCCTGCCAGTGGCCCACCGGCTTGGCGCCAATGTCCAGCGCCATGCGAAGCGTCTCTCCGGTATTGTAACGAGTCCCTCTCACCTTCACTTGGTCCCAACCCCGTCCAAGGTACCGTGCTCTCATCTCTGCGTTGGCCTCAAACCCACCCGAGGCGAGCACCACCGCATCAGCAGGCACCTCATCCAGACCGTCCGGTGTCCTGACCCGCACTCCGCCAACTCGGCCTTGAGAGTCCTGTAATAGGCCCGTCACCTTGGCCTGATACGACACATCAATGCCCGCTCCCTCGACGGCTCTGAACAGGTAGGCTATCAGTCCAACGCCCTTGTCCTTCACCTCCAGCACCGTGCCGGGGCTGAACTGCAGACTCTCATCGGAGTGGACCGACCAGAGCGGCGTCCAGTCCCACTCTATGCCGAGCCCAGTCATCCACACCATTGTGGGGTGCGACTGCTGAGTCAGCACTTGCAACAGCTCGCTGCTGGACTGGCCGCGGCTCGTACGCACTAGGTCGCCCATGTAACGGTCGGGAGTGTAAGTATCCGCCTCCACCCGCTCCCAGTCGCCGGGGGCCACGTCGGGTCGGAGAGGTTTAATGTCCTCTATGCTTTCGTAGGCGAACCGGAAGAGTCCGCCGCTGAACCTGCTGTTGCCACCACGAAGCGATTTGGGCGCCTTCTCCAGCACCAGCACCCTGGACCCGGCCTGCCCGGCCGACAATGCGGCCGTCAGGGCGGCATTCCCGGCTCCCACCACTATCACATCGTACCTGTTACCAGACCGAGTACTTCCCACGTTGCTTCCTGCCTCACTGAGGTCGGCAGACTGAACACTGGATGCAATGTATCGCTATTCCGACTTCGTCGCAAGACATCCAGCGGACATCGGCAGCACAGCTTCGATCCCGATGACGCTGCCCCCCGGCCGTTCGCGCGCCAACCGACACCTTGCCCCTAGAACGGGCGGGTGGTCTCTCAACTCATCGTGGACGGCAAGACAGACGTTCCGGTGCCCAGGGAGGTTTTTTCGCCCGCGCGGTTCGTGAGGTAACACCGGCTATTCGCTCCGTTGCTTCGCGGGTATCTTCCCCATTCTGCCGGCCTGATAATCCGCAATCGCCTGGCTGATCTCCTCGCGCGTGTTCATCACGAACGGCCCGTACCAGGCGACCGGTTCTCCAATTGGGCTTCCTCCCAGCAGGAGGAGCTCCAGCGTTGGCGAACGGCTCTCTTGGTTGGCCTCACCGAATATCGTGATTGAATTGCCCTCGCCCATCACCGCCAGCTGGCCCTCCCTGATGGCGTGGCGCTCCGGGCCAACCGCTCCATGGCCTGCAAGCACGTAGATGAGGGCATTGAAATCCGGCCTCCACGGTATTTGCAACCGCGCACCCGGGCTCACGCTGGCATGCGCGTAGGTGATCGGCGTCCGAGTGCCACCTGGCCCATGGTGATTGGCGAGATCTCCGGCGATCAGGCGAACAATAGCGCCCCCGTCATCCGAGGCCAACAGGGCAACCTTATCGGCATCAATGTCCTGGTACTGAGACGGCGTCCACTTCTCCGCCCGAGGGAGATTGACCCACAATTGGACACCGTGGAACAGCCCGCCCCCTCTGACTATCTGTTCAGTCGGCATCTCGGAATGGACAATCCCAGCCCCGGCGGTCATCCACTGGGTCGCTCCATCCGTGATGAGACCGCCTCCACCATTCGAATCGCGGTGTTCAAGCTCCCCATCCATCATGTACGTGACCGTCTCAAACCCACGATGGGGGTGGTCGGGCGCACCCTTCGCTTCGCCCGGGGCATACTCCACAGCTCCCATGTGGTCAAGAAGTATGAATGGATCAGAAAGGCGCAGATCGATTTCGCTGAAAGCCCTACGAACTTTGAATCCGGCGCCTTCGAGCATACTTGGAGCGTCCGTGATGGTGAGCGCGCGCCGCTCCTGAGCCTGTTTGGTATCCACCGGCTCAATGCGAGGAAGGGCTGCGATGTTGTCCACATGTACGGCCGGCATGCACAGTCTCCTTCAATGGCCCGCTAGGACCGGCAAAACGGGCTTGGGGATCCCGGTGTACGTAGACTCTCATTCTACCTCATATGAGAGGCTTCAGGCGGCCGGAAGGTGGTAGAAACGCCGGAGCGTTTCACGCCAGTTCGTCTTCGTGAAGAGGGCATCGTTGAGCAGCTGATGCGTCCAGTCGACCAGTTGCCCCATATTCTCAAATCTCTTGGCGATGACCACATACCTGCTCTCAGGGAGACACCGCTCATGGCCCCAGCGCCACGGTATGGCATCAGCCTCAACGGGCGGGCGTTTCACCAGCAACCCTCTGCTCCTGTGTGGTTCCTCCTTGCCATTGATCCGGTCCGTCCTCTCTTCCTCTTCGAGCTGATGGCTCCAATATCGGTCCACGTCGTCCTCCTTCAGCAGTAGACGCCCCTCTGCTATGGGCACGGATTCTCGACATACATCGCACCGGGGTAGTTCCATCTCATTCATCCGAAGTTTCAATCAATCTGGTCGTGTCCATATTTCAGTGATACGTACAAATGTTCTATTCGATAATAACATCACTTGTCAAGAGGCGGATCAGTGGGATGTGCCGGTGGTGGCACGCAGCAAGACAAATGCGTGACCGAGACCTACTCGCGGAATCCGCTGGGGCCCGCGAGCCCCTTGACCGCAGGCTGAGTCCGGCCGGTTGCGGACTCATCATCCAACGAAGCCTGGTAGACCTCGAACATGATATCCGTCGGATTGAAATCGTTGCAGGGGTTGACGTCCATGGGGCAGGCGGAGCCAACAGCGATAATGTCCTGCATGACCCGGAAGAGCACGTAGTCACCTGCCTTGGAGATGGGCGGAATGACAGTGAGTTTGCCCTGGTTGTCTATGGGGGAGTTCTGGAAGAGGTTGACGGGGTCGGGAAAGACTGGTGGCCACATGTTGAACTCCTGTAAAGCCTCAAAGACATTCATCTTGCAACTGCGGTGTTGCCATGCGTCATACATACCGTATCGCATAGGGTCGCAGGCAGCGGCGCGCATATCATGCACTCCAACCGTGTCCTCTTCCAGAAGCAGTATAGGCTGACGAGCGTTGTTGAAGAGGGGCTTCCCCGGCTCCATATCCAGCTGCCCATTGGATCCTCTAGTGTGGCTGGGAGAGAGGAATTCAGCGGGGTCCGTGGGGCTAAAGGCAAAGAAGTCGCACACTTGCTTACCCTCAACATCTATCACCTTGAGCAATTGGCCCTGGCGAACAAGGACACCTTTGCCAAACGTGGCGGGGATCAACACCCCCTTCACCAATTGCTCCAGTTTGACCACGATGTTGTACCCTATCGGTTTCGCTCTATCTGACCAAAGTATCGGCTGGATTACGCAGGATCGTACACCTCGAATGCGATAGGCGAGATGTTATAGCCGTTGGCGGGATTCTGATCCTGTGGACAGGCTGAACCGACCGCTAGAACAGTCCGTAGCGCCCTGAAGAGAACGTAATCGCCGGGCTTCGTAATCGGCTCGAAGAGCTGGAATTTCCCCTGCTCGTTGTATGGAGAGTTCTGAAAGAGGTTCAGCGGGTCAGGAACAAACGGAGCGCGAATGTGAAACTCCGCCAGTGCCTCGATGACGTTCGTCTTGCAGTCCCGGTGGTTGGATAGACCATAGTCCGCCCAGTAACGCACCGAATCGCAAGACGCAAGGAGCCAGTCGTGTACGCCAACGGAGTCCTCCTCAACAAAGAGCATGGGTTGCCTGCTGTTGTCGAGAAGAGGAGCCCCTACTGCAATCGTTGTAGGAGCCTCCAGGGTCTGGCCCAGGAAAACGCGGGTATGGCTTCCTGAAAGGAACTCGCTTGGGTCCGCCGGGTTGAAGCTGAAGAAGTCACATATCTGTTTGCCGTCTACATCGATCACCTTAAGGTACTGCCCCTCCTTCACAATCGCCCCACCGCCGTGGGCACCAGGGATCTCCCGCCGTTGCACCAGCTTTCCTATCTTCACCTTACCCCACCTCGAATTAGACACGTGGCCCTTGGGGCAACCATACTAATGTGAAAGATGTCCGTCAAATGTGCGCGTGGCCGCAGCGGTCCAGGTAAAATTCAGTGCGTTGCCTTGACGTGCGAGACGAGACCGTGATCGATCAGCAGTAGAGAAACCCCGTGGCACCTCAAACAACGGGGCGCTTTTCGTTGTAATATGGTGCTTGTACTGAAGGTCTTTAGGACAACGTTTAGATAGGAGAGAAACATGGACGCCAGCTTAGCCACGCTACGGGCCGCGGCTGTACAGGCAGCGCCCTCCTTCCTCGACCGAGAAGAGACTGTCCAGAAGGCGTGCGAGCTTATCCTTGAGGCCGGTGCCCAGGGAGCTGACCTCATAGTCTTCCCGGAGGTGTTCATCTCCGGTTACTGCCACTGGCTTCACTTCTACCCGGCGGGGCATCCTATGAGCATCCATCTGAACCGAGAGCTGTTCAAAAGTGCCGTGGAGATCCCCAGCCCTGCTACGGATCGCCTATGCGAAGCAGCCCGTAAGGCCGACGCCTATGTGGTAATGGGCATGAACGAGCGACGACCTGGAGCAATGCCGGGCACCCTGTACAACACCATGCTGTTCATCCACCGCAACGGGACCATTATGGGCAAGCACCAGAAGCTGATGCCCACCTTTATTGAAAAGATCGTGCACGCCATCGGCGACGGCTCCACCCTGCAGGTGTTCCCAACCGAATACGGACCCCTGGGTGGACTGGCCTGTGGCGAGAACGGTAACCCGCTCCTGCGGTTCGCCCTGTTCGCCCAGGGGGAGGTGCTACACACGGCCAGCTGGCCAGCTTACACTGACCTGTCACCCACCCGCCTGACCCATGACCTGATGCTGCTGCGCATGCGCAACTGCGCCTTTGAAGGCAGGCTCTTCGTGGTGAGCGCGGCGGAGATCTTCACTCAGCAGATGGCGGACACCATGGAGCTGGATGCCGAAGTGAGGGAGGCTATCTCCACCGCCGGCGGATACTCGGCAATCCTTGGGCCCATGGGCCAGTATCTGGCGGGCCCGGCCGAGCCCGAGGAGACGATCCTCTACGCCGACCTGAATATGGAAGAGCTCATAGATGCACGCTACCGGCAGGACATCACCGGACATTACAACCGGTTTGACGTGGTGTCCCTGAACTACAACGGGGCTAAGAACGCGCCCATCCGGTTCAATACTGACCCTGCCGGGAACGGCAAGGACATTGCGGCGGCAAACCATTCAGAGGGGCCGGGCGAGTCGTAGGAAGAGAAGCTGGTCGGGGTGCCGGGATTTGAACCCGGGACCTCCACGTCCCAAACGTGGCGCGCTGCCAGCTGCGCTACACCCCGATGTCGCGGCGGCCAGTTCAGTGTATCCTATCCATACCCCATCCGCCTGAGCTCCGCCTCCAGCGTCTGGAGCCACGAAGCAAGGGGTGTGGTCAGGGGAACGACCATTTCGATGAGGCCATCGGGCCGCCGCGCCACGGAGCCGGGGTCCTCCTTGGACAGCTCCACGCGGATCGCCTCGCGGTCGATATCCAGGCTATCGGTCAGTTCGAAGATCTCGGCCATGTCGTCCATGCTAATGATCTCTTCGGCCATGCTGCGCTCCTTCAGGAGACCGGTGGCCGGCGCCCCGCCCACGGCCGGGCCGCCTCGAAGACGGCGGAGGCCGCCAGCACCGTGGCCTCCGCACCCTTGCGCCCCACAATGTGCAGGCCGATGGGCAGTCCCTTCTCGCTGAAGCCGCAGGGCACGCTGGCGGCCGTGTTACCGCTCATATTAAAGGGAAAGTTGAAGGGATTGAACCCCCAGAACGGGTCCACCGCCTTCCCATCAATCACCTCAGGACGCTGCCCCACCGGGAATGCGGTGGTGGCCAGCGTGGGCGTGAGCAGCAGGTCAAAGCCTCGGAACAGCTCGGCCACCCTGCCTCGATGCCACTCCAATTCCCGCAGCGCCAAGGCCAGGCGCGACACCGGCCACTGCCGGGCCTGCTCAATGATCGCCTGGAAGGTGGGAGTCATCTGCTCGACGCGGGCCGCAGGCGCTTCGCCAAAAGCGGCCGCATAGTCGGAGAAGAAGAGCGTCTTGAATGTCTCCCGTATCTCCTCATGGTCCCAGGTGAAACCGGCCTCCTCTACCACCGCTCCGTGCTCTCCAAACACCTGGGCCGCCTCCTGAGTCACGCGACTGACCTCCGGGTCCACGGCCACAGAGCCCAGGTCTGGGCTCCACCCGATGCGCAACCCCTTCACACCGTCATCCAGCGAGGCGGCGAAATCGGGCGGGCTCTCCTGAAGGCAGGTGGGATCGCTGGGGTCCGGTCCGGCAAGCACCTGGAGCAGAATGGCGGCATCACGAACGGTGTGCGTGATGGGGCCGCTCTGCCCGAACATCCCCCAGCCGCCCGGGCCGTGATAGGGCTTGGGCACACGCCCCTGGGTCGGCTTGATGCCGTACACGCCGCACATGCTGGCCGGGATACGAATGGAGCCGCCGCCGTCGCTGCCGTGAGCCAGGGGATGCATCCCCGAAGCCAGACCCGCCGCAGCGCCTCCGCTGGAGCCTCCAGACGTGCGGGTACTATCCCACGGATTGCGGCAAGCGTCGCCAAGAAGGTTTTCGGAGGTGCCCAGATGCCCGAACTCCGGCGTGTTGGTCTTGCCCAGAATCACCGCTCCTGCCCCGCGTATCCGCTGCACTTGAACCTCGTCTTCATCGGGGATGAAGTCCTTAAAGAGGAGCGAGCCCCGTGTGGTACGAATCCCCTTCGTGGTCGCCAGGTCCTTGATGGAGATGGGGACCCCGTGAAGAGGTCCCAACGAGTCGCCCCGCTGCACGGCTGCCTCTGCCTCGCGCGCCGATTCCAGCGCCTGGTCCGCGGCGACCGTCAGGTAGGCATTGAGTGTAGGGTTCAGCTCTTCGATGCGACGCAGAAATAGCTCCGTGAGCTCCACCGGCGAGACCCGCTTCTCGCCAATGAGCTGGCGCAACTTCCATGCGGGAGCAAAGGTCAGGTCGCTGTCGGACACCCGGAATCCCCCTTTTGCTTCTTGTCCGCTGGCATGCTATCACATACGCTGTATCCTCAGACACGTGTCGACGTACGCCCACATTACTTGCAATCCTGTCTATAATAAACCCCACAGTGCCCAGGAGAGGAGCCATGGGCAAAAGAGGGTGCCCCCAGGACAACGCGGAACAGCACCGCTAGCAGGTCAGCCACGAGCTGCAAGGAGATTGCCATGAACTGCTGCTCACCCAACGGCCTGGACGAAATGTTCAACGAGTCCGCGGCCAGGAAAGATCTGAAATCCTATCGTAAAAAGGGTCTCGACAGACGGGCTCGGAGGCTCGTCGACTTCCTGAGCCAGCAGGATATCTCAGAAGCTACCCTTCTGGAGATCGGCGGCGGTGTCGGAGCACTCCACCTTGAGCTGATGAAAGCAGGTGCAGCGAAGGCGGTCGGAGTCGACGCCTCATCGGCCTATGTGAAGGCGGCCACCAGCCTGGCTCAGAGCATGGGCTATGGGGATGCCGTTGAATACCACGTTGGGGACTTTGCGGAGCGGGAGCAGGATATCCCAGGAGCGGATATCGTGCTTCTGGACAGGGTTATCTGCTGCTACCCGGATATGAAGGCGCTGGTAACGGCGTCTGGACGCCATGCCCAGAGGTTCTGTGCCCTGACCTATCCCCGCCGGACGTGGCCGATCCGTGCCGGTGTCTCCTTCATCAATGTTGTCATGGCCGTATTCAGACGGCGGTTCAGGATCTTTGTCCACCATCCTCGGGAGGTCACGGCAACGCTGGCCTCCATGGGCTTCTCCCGCGTTTTCGAGGCCTACGCCGGCTTCGGCCGGATGTGGGAGATCGCTGTTTACCAGCGTCAGTAGCCAACTGCTGCCAGGTAGCGCTACTCCTTTTTACCACCACCCTTGCCTCCTCCTTGGCCACCACCTTTGTCGCCGCCTTTATCACCGCCTTGACCTCCGCCTTTGTCTCCACCCTTATCGCCGCCCTTGCCAGGGCCTGTATCCTCGGTGCACTCCTCTTCCCCGGCGGCGTTCACGGTGCATTCCTGGGTTTGCCCCCTACCCCGCGCCTTGTCGACGTTTCCTTTGGCCGATGCAGGAGCATTGTTGGAGGTCCTCTCGAGCCGCGCCAGCTCGCGCACTTCGCGAGCCTGCTGGAGTTCGGCAAACTTGGC
>JAPUKM010000177.1 GCA_027295645.1 Chloroflexota bacterium
TGTGCTGGAATATGTCGGTCATCTCAGTGAATCCAGCCGTTCCCGCAACACCGTCGCACTCCACATCGCGGCTGTCCGAGCCTTTGTCCAGCACTGTCAAGGGCTGGGACTTCTGGCCCACACGCCGCTGGACGACTCGAACGGGAGCAGGGTGACGACCCCCTGGATAAACCGCCATGCCCCGCACGGTGAGGTTGGGAGGCTGCTGGCAGCGGCCCAAGACGTCCTTGCCTCGCACCCGTTGGGGCGGCCGGGGAGAACCAGTATCGTCTTGGGTATTGCATTACCAATCCTGCTTTGGATATTCAGCGACGAGAAGACAGCGTTGGGCTTGATCGTTCTGATCGTCACCATGCCGCTCTGGATCGGCGCAATGCGGATCCTGATTCATATTGGGCGGTGGATGCTCACCGAGCCGGAGACGCAGACAAGTGATCCGCATTAATGCTCGCCGGCTGAGGCAGCCTCAGCTGGCCTGGGCGGCGAAGGCAGCGGATTAGATAGACTTCTGGCGGAGGAGGTGGCTCCTGAAGCCACGGGTTGCCCTGAGACCGGTCACATGAAACTCGCGGGTTATAGGGCGAGAATTAGGAGAGAGTGCGACCTCGCGATGACGCTCAGCCGCGGTCGCGCTTCCGGAGAGTCCGCATCATGGCGACACGATTGAGGCCGTGGAGACGATCCAGTCGAGATGACGCGCCTCAGGCGACTGAGATTCAAGTCGCGGAGCCGTCCTCTGGTGGCAACAGGTTCATGCTCCTCGTTCCAGAGGGAGGCTTCTCCTTCCGACTATCTGCTTTCCCTGCGAAAGATACGGCACAGGCCTACGTCCTTACCCACGCTTCCGAACTGCGGAAGGGGGAAGTCGTCGCATTCTGGGCGCTTGACTCGGAGTCCGTGCCAGATTCGATAGCAACCTCCGCTGAGCGGCCGGAGGCGGTGGCCATGATCCGGAACCCGAACCGCCCGGGAGTCGTTCAACTCTTCTCGTTCGTAGACATGGAAGCGGCGCTCTCCTTCCTCCGGGAGTCAGTGACGGAGGGACTGGACCTGGGACTAGCCCTGTTGTACTGGGCTGTGCGCGTGGCTCTCGATGAGTCCTCCGCGGGGTCAGACCAGACCCCGGTGGGGCAGATTCCGCCTGAAGCCCCAGGCCGTCGGCTGAAGCAAGCCATCTCTCCATCGGGATCCCTGGCCGACGATGCCGTGGCAGGCAGGCTGGCCGGAGAGGTACATAGCGGCGCGAGTCGGGAGGAGGAGGAACAGAGTCCAGCTCGCGAGAAGAGAGGGTCCTCGCCCGTCGTTCAAATCCTGGCTCAGATCCACGCGTGGCCAGGTTGGGACGGGCTAGCGACGCGCATGGTCGCTGCCGCGCTACTCAAACCGGAAGCCTACGCTGACTTGAGGCGAGACCCACAAGCGACAGGCCGCGCCGTGTTGATAATCGGCCTCTGTGCCCTTACCGCCGGCATTGGTGCGTTAGGGTCAGGCCCGGCTGCGGCATTCTGGCACAGCTCGGCCTTTCTTCTCGGCTGGGCAGCGTACTTTGGTAGTGTCTACCTTGTCGCTGCATGGGTACTGGGAGGGCGCCGAGACAGTCTCCTTCGCTTCTTCCAGGCAGCTGGCCTTGCGACTTCTCCTGCCGTCTTATTCATCTTCGGCGCGGTGCCGTCGTTCGGTCCTCTCTTCCCATTGGCCGCTTCGGTGTGGGTGGCGGTCGCCACGGCAATCGCCGCTACGTCGGTCCTCGAGCTGTATAGGGATTCGGCTTTCCTCGCGACGGTCACAGGATGGTGCTCGTTTTTCGCGATCTCTCAGGTGGCTCCGGCGCTAATATCTTGAGACGGGCCGACAGATAACGCTTAGACTGGGCAGAGCCATTCCCACGCCACCCGAACCCCCAGCGTTGTCCGGCTGACCCGAGCCTGCCGGATGTCAGAGTTGGTGGCGTGGGAAGTAGCCAGTCGGTGACGCACGCTAAGTCTGCTTAGTGTGGATACACCACCCACCTTCGCTGGCCGCGCAGCTGGGGAATAGGGGCTAGCTCCCGCTGAGATCGACCCGACAGCAGATATTGGATGAGGTCCGGGAGCGGCTCCTGGTCCAATTCATTCCTTACCGCCTGCAAGCCGTGCAAGATATCTTGAAGGGCCTTCCTATTCAACGCCCTTTGGTCGCACCACCAGCATCGGCTTTACGCCGCTTGCCAATACTCGACCTGCCACGCTACCAAAGATCACTTGGCCTAACCCTGTGCGACCGTGGCTGGCCATCATGATAAGATCCACCTCGTACGTTCGGGCGCAGGCCATGATTTCTTCTGCGGGGTCGCCGAATCGCACCACGCTCTCCACAGCGATCCCCTTGTCCCGAAGCGCGTGCCCCTTCTCCTCCACGTAGCGTTCCAACTCGTCCCGGACCCTCTCAAACGCCTGGTCCACCGTCTCTATGAGGCGTGGCTCAGCCCCTGTTGTCGTGGCTGAACCCGTCATTGCAGCGGGAAGCTGCTTGACTCCCGGCCTCGCTTGCGCCGTCTCTTCTGGTGGTGCAGCCACCGTCAGGAGGGTTACAGACGCCTCCCAGTTGCCGATGAGCTGCTCCACCTCAGGCAAGATCCGCTCCGATAGGGGAGAGCCGTCCAAGGTAACCAGAATCCGCTCATACATCGGTGTCACCTCCTGCTACAGATTACGGCGGGCTGCGCGGTGATAGCCGTAGGCCACCAAGGGGATGGCGAGGCGGTAAGGCCA
>JAPUKM010000178.1 GCA_027295645.1 Chloroflexota bacterium
GCGAAAGTGACAATTCGCGGAGTAAGAGCGTCGGTGTGCAACGTACATGGAAGTTGTGGCTAGAGCCGATGTCGGCACCGAACTTTCCGAAAGGGCACTTTTGGGAAGGTCAATCAAAATCAAACCTGTGAATCGTGCCCCAGAAGATCCCGCGGGACGGGTGAGATCATTCTTTCATCTAAGGTACCCACATAAGGGAAGTTCCAGACCGGTAAAACGATTGATGTTTGAGGTCTTCGTTATGTTTGGTACTGTTCCCGCCTCCTACTTCCTGCCGGCGGATTCCACCACCTGCTCCCCCTGCATCTTTGATAGTTCCTCCAAGGGTATATGACAGTTGATTATATGATTGGGCGAGGCCGGCCCCGTTCGCGCAGGGGGCGGCGTCTCGTCGCATATGGGGCCAATCTTTCGTGGGCACCGCCCGGCGAAAAAGCACCCCTGGAACCGCTCATGCATCGTTGGCACAGCGCCCTCTAGGCGTATCTCCGTAGGTTCGGCATCCGGGTCTGGTACCGGCGCCGCTGAAAGAAGAGCCTCGGTGTATGGGTGGGACGGAGCGCTGAGGACATGTTCTGCCGGCCCCGACTCAGCCACATGGCCGGCATACATCACTAGGATGTCATCTGATACGTATCTGACCACGCCTAAATCATGCGTTATGAATATGTAAGACGTGCCCGCCTCCTTTTGATGCTCCTGTAGCAGGTTCAACACCTGGGCCTGAACGGAAACGTCCAGCGCGGATACGGCTTCATCAGCTACTATGACGTCAGGGTTGGCCGCAAACGCGCCCGCTATGGCAACCCGCTGCTGCTGGCCGCCGCTCAGCTCGCCTGGCGCGCTGTCAAGGTGGGAGGCGTCCAGTCCGACCGCCTCCAGCAGCTCCTTGGCCCGCTCCTTGCTCTCACGCTTGCCCAGCCCGGCGAACTTACGCAGCGCTCGGATAATGGCGTGCCGTATGGGAAGCTTGGGATTCAGTGAAGCTGTCGGGTTCTGGAACACCATCCTCAGCGCAGCGCGGTGCTTGTGGCTCCGCTCCGCAACGCTAGAGGCAAGCTCCTCATGCCGTAGCCGAAGCTCGCCGCGGTTCCGCGGGACCAGGCCGACCACCACCCAGGCGACGGTGGTCTTGCCCGAGCCGCTCTCGCCAACGATGCCAAGGGTCCGGCCAGCCCCGACCTCGAAATCGACGTCCGTGACCGCTCGCACCGGCGGCCGGATCCGGGGACCAAAGAGGAGGTATTTCCGCTGCCAGCGACCGTAGAACTTCCGTAGGCCTTTGGCGGAGAGCACCGGCTCAGCTGCTTCACGTTGGTCTTCGGCTCGCGGCTCCGCCTTGCCCCAGATTTCCGGACGGACATCGCTCCAGAAGAAGCAGCGGGCTTGGTGGCCGTCTCCCGCGTTGAACATCTGGGGCGTCTCCACCTGGCAGCGGCCCTGCGCCATCGGACACCGCGACGCAAAGAGGCAGGCCTCGGCGGATGGTTCGCTTGCGGGGTATACGGAGCCCGGAATACTGCTAAGCTTGGCGACCGTACCGCTCTCCGCAGGTGGCGTCGGAACACAGCTTAGCAGTCCAGTAGTGTAGGGATGCTTTGGGCTCTTGAAAACCTCACTGACCGACGCCTGCTCAACAATCTGCCCCGCGTACATCACGGCCACGCGATCGGCGACGCGCGCGATCACTGCCAAATTGTGACTCACATACAGGATGCCTGCGTTCACACGCTGCTTCAGATCGACCACCAGATCCAGGATGGTCGCCTCTGTGGTGACGTCGAGGACGGTGGTAGGCTCGTCCATAATCAGCAGGTCCGGATCACAGGCCAGAGCCATTGCAATGACTACCCGCTGCTGCATCCCACCGCTTAATTGGTGCGGATAGCGGCTGCCGATGCTGGCCGGGTCGGCCAGGCCAACGCTCTCGAAGAGTTCCACCGTCCGTTCCCGGGCCCGCCGCGAGTTCATGCCCAGGTGCTCCCGCAATACCTCCTGTACCTGAGGCCCAACCCGCATAGTGGGGTTCAGCGAAGTGGCGGGGTCCTGGTATACCATGGCGATGCGGTTACCACGCAGCGAGCGCAGCTCCGATTTCGACATGTGGGTTATGTCCTTGCCCTCGAAGCGGATGGAGCCATCGACGCTAGCCGTGCCCGGGAGATAGCCCATGATGGCGAAGGCGGCGGTGGACTTCCCGCATCCCGACTCGCCTACCAGGCCCAGGACTTCGCCACGATGGATCTCCAAAGATGCCTCGCGAACAGCCCTGAATGTTCCCCGCGGGGTGTAGAACGTAACGGCCAACTGGTCAATCTGTACCAGCGGTGCTTCTTGGCCCGCGTCTTTAGTCATGACATTTTCTCCTGTGGCAGTCCGCGTGCCTGCCTGAGACCATCGGCCAGAAGATTGATGCCGACAACCAGCGAGGCCACGGCGGCCATGGGAGCCAGGGCGACCCAGGGGGCACTGACGAGGAACGGCCGACTCTGACTGATCATGAGACCCCAGTCGGGCGATGGCGGCTGAATTCCCAGGCCGAGGAATCCCAGGGAAGAGACGGTGAGGATCGCGTAGCTCAGTCGCACCGACATTTCCACGCCCAGGATGGGCAGCGTGTTCGGTAGGATCTCCCGGAAGATGATGTAGGATGCGGGTTCGCCCCGCAGCCGAGCACTCTGAACGAACTCCTGCGTCTTCAAGAACAGCGTGGTACTCCGTATCACCCGCGCCACGCTGGGCATGTTCACGACGCCAATGGTGGCTACGATGAGCACCTTCTGCCAGTACGGTTCCAGCCATTCCACTGGCGGGGGTCTGTCAGCCAGGGTCGCCATCACCAGGAGGGCCAGCAGCAATGAGGGAAACGACATCAAGCCATCCATCACACGCATGACGACCTCGTCCACCCTGCCGCCTTTGTAGCCGCTGCTCATCCCCACCACCGTGCCCAGGGCGATGCCCAGGGCGGCGCCGGCTACCGACACCACGATGAGGGACATTGCGCCGGACATCACCCGGCTCAAGACGTCACGGCCGAACTGGTCGGTGCCCAGCCAGAACTGCCTTGAAGGCGCTAAAAGTTGTTGCAGCTCACCCGTTTCACGGAAAAGAAATTCGATCGGATCGTACGGCGCCAACAACGGGCCGATGAGTGCCAGCGTTAGGTGGAGCAGCACGATGGGCAGGCCAATCCTCCCCGCCGTTGTGCGGAGCGTCAGCCTGAGAGCGTTCCTGCCCTTTCGCCCCGCGGCGGCTAACCCCGCACCTACGGCACGCGGCAGACCGGTTCGGAGTTCACCTCCCAGCTCTGGGCTCGCCATCATCCTATCCTTATCCGCGGATCGAGGGCGGCGTAGCACAGGTCCGCCACCAGGTTGCTGAGGGCATAGGTGCCCGCGATGATCAGTGCCACCGCCTCCAACAACGGAGTGTCACGGGTCTTGATCGACCTCAGCAGCATCTGTCCCAGGCCGGGATAGGCAAACACGTTCTCTACGATGATGAGCCCTCCCAGCATCCACCCAAAGTTCGTGGCGATGATGGTGATGGTGGGTAGCATCGCGTTGGGGAGCACGTGTCGAAAGACGACCCGCCGCATGGGCATGCCTTTGAGGATCGCCGTGCGCACGTACTGTGTCTGCATCACCTCGATGACGTTCGCTCGGGTCATGCGCATGATGTAAGCGAACAGGACGCCTGTGAGGGTGAGCGCCGGCATGACCAGAATCTGTGGTCTCGTCAGAGGGCTCTCACCAGGAAGCATGACGCTCGAGGGAGGAAGCCAATGAAGCGTCGAAGCCAAGAGGAGCATGAGCAGCACGCCTGTCACGAACTCTGGCAGTGAGATCCCCACCAAGCCCGTTATGCTGACGACGCGGTCTCCCACTGAATCGGGACGTACTCCTGCCCAGATACCGGCGACTATCGCTGCGGGGACACCAAGCAGGAAGGCGAAGACGGCCAGGATCAGCGAATGCCTGATCCTCCTCGGTAAGACCTCGGAGATCGGCAGATCAGAAATATAGGAGTCGCCAAAATCGCCCCGCACCACCCCGCCGATCCAGCTCAGGTACCGTACGTGGGCAGGACGGTCCAGGCCCAGGTCGGCACGTATTTTTGCAAGGTTTGCCTCCGTGGCGCCCTGCCTCATCTTCGCGGTCGCCGCATCACCGGGCAGGCTCTCGGCGACCGCGAAGATGGCCAGGGAAACCACCAGGAGGGTGATCAGAATCAGGCTTATGCGAGCTGTGAGAAATCGCAGCATGCGATCACCAGCCTCTAACGGGAACTCATTATTAGGGAAATGGTGAGCGGAGCGACGAATCTCGGCATTAGCTCAAGATTCGGCGCTCCGCTCCTATGAATGACAACTGGTCAAAACCCGTGTGGTGAGCCGCTAGCGGTCCAGCCACCCCTCGCGGAGGTACAACAGGTCCTCCCAGTTTGCCTCTACGTCCTTCACATCGTTGCGCAAGCCGATGAAGAGCGGCCGGAACACTGGGATGATGCGCGGCACCTCGTCGATGAGGAGGCACTGAAGCTCCCCGTAGGTGACCTTGCGGTCCGCCAGATTCGGCTCGCCCCGCGCTTTGAGGATCAGCCGGTCAACCTCCGGGTTTTTGTAGAACGACTCATTCCACGCGGCGTCGGACTTGTACACGATGCTGAAGGCCTCGTCGGGGATGCGACCGCCCCACCATACGGTGGTGAAGGGCTTCACCATCCACCCATCGGACCAGTATACGTCCTCAGGCATCACCGAGATGGTTATCTCGATGCCGGCGGCCTTGGCGCTCTGCTGGAATGCCGTCGCCATGGGCACCATCGCCGCCCCGGCTGAGCTGGTGTACAGGGTCAGCTCGATCCCGTCTGGGTAGCCGGCCTGTGCAAGGAGCGATTTCGCCAGCTC
Organism: Chloroflexota bacterium; assembly: GCA_027295645.1. GTDB lineage: Bacteria > Chloroflexota > Dehalococcoidia > Lucifugimonadales > JAPUKM01 > JAPUKM01. The sequence goes on from JAPUKM010000178.1 coordinate 4,913, forward strand.
TGGGTCGTAGTCCGGGGGCTTACAGCTAGGATTGAAGACCGGGTCGTCCGGCGTGATGGGATGGTCATAGGCGATCCCGCCGAGCCCGAACTGAGATGCCTGGAGGATCAGCTCCCGGTTTGTGGCGGCTTGGAGGGCCTTCCGGACCAGGATGTTATCGAAGGGCGGCTCCGTTACGTTCATGGCCAGGTTCATGTAGGCCGCGCCGGTGGCCACCGACACCCGGGTGTCGGGATGCTGCTCTAAGGCGGGCACGTTCTCCGTCTCCAGAGCATAGATCATGTCGATGGTGCCGGCCTTGAGGGCCTCAGCGCGGGTCGTCGGGTCGGGCAGATAGACGAAGATGATCTCGTCCAGGTAGGGGAGGCCCTCCAGGAAGTAGTCGTCCCTCTTTTTCAAGACGGCGAACTCCCCCACCACGAACTCCTCCAGGGTATAGGGGCCGGTACCGAAGGTCTCGGTGGCAAACCGCGTGGGATCGACGTCCGAGGGGGTCATCTGGGCGTGGTACCTCAGGATCAGATCTGGTAGGAAGGCGTTGGGTGTATTGAGGTCAAAGCGGACCGTGTAGTCGTCCACGATCACGGTTTCCTTGATGGAGTCCAGCACGCCGGCCAGGGGAGAGTCCACCTCGAACAGCCGGTCCAAGGTAAACTTCACGTCCTCCGCCTTGAACTCCTTGCCGTGGCTGAACTTCACGCCCTGGCGCAGGTGGAAGGTCCAGGACATGAGGTCGGCGCTGGGTTCCCAGGAGGTCGCCAGCATAGGTACCAGCTCAAGGGTCCTGGTGTGGCGCATGATCAGGGTGTCGTTGGTGTGCTGGAGGATTTGGATATCCGGGACGCCAGCCAGCAGGGGCGCATCGAAGCCGGTGTGGTCCGCGAGCAGGCCCACCTTTATGGAGCCGCCGTATTTCGGCGTCTCCGAGCCGGTAGGTGCGCTGTCCTTTTCTTCGTCATCGCCGCCACAAGCGGCCGCCAGCAGGGCTATGGCCATCAGGCTGGCTAGCAGCCCCATGACCATCGATTTCCGGCTATTCCGGAGCAGCCATACGCGGTTCAATGTCCTTTCCAGTAATGTACGCATATCATTTCCCTCCCTTTTACTGTGTCCCCCTGGTCCAGTTGACTGCACCTTATGGTGGCCTGGACCGGTTGGACCTATCAGTCACACTCCTGTAATTTCCACTCACCAGGTGCCCTGCAAGCACCCATTATTGGCTGCCAGGTATGTGGTGATTACCGTGGCCAAGCGGGTAGCCAGGCCGCTTGTTCCTTCAAGGGCGATGGCCTCGAATATGACGATGAAGGAGAGGGCCTGGTGGTCTTGCACGTCGCCCAGTTGGGCCCAGAAGACGATTTTATGCCAATGTTGTCCGCTTCGTCAAGGCCAGAATCGCCAGT
>JAPUKM010000179.1 GCA_027295645.1 Chloroflexota bacterium
CAGCATGTGCTGGAGCTCCTCAACCCCGCTAACACGCTCATCGAGGAGCTCCAGCAGGCCGCACCCGATGAATCGGACCAGAACCTGCGGCACACCCTCGGTGGCTTCCTGTTCAGCGGCGACGACGTCCGCAAGCCTATATCCGTGTTGTCGGGTGGAGAAAAGGCGCGAGTGGCCCTGGCCAAGCTGCTGCTCCAACGAAGCAACCTGCTCCTCATGGATGAGCCAACCAACCACCTTGACATCGCCTCCAGGGAGATTCTCGCGGACGCCCTCAGCGACTATCGCGGCACCATCTGCTTCATAACCCACGACCGCACACTCATACGACAGGTCGCCAACAAAATCATTGACATCGATGGCGGCCAACCCACGGTCTTCCCGGGCGACTACGACAGCTACCTGTACCGGAAAAAGGGAGAAACGGCGCAAGACAGCGCCCGCGTCGTTGCCAGCGGAGTGGGCCATGACGCCTCGGCGCAGGGCCCAGCCGGCAACCAACCCGCCAGGCCCGCCAGGAGACGTTCCGGACGACCGCGGAGCGCCGAAGAGGAATTGCGCCGGACCCTCGGCAGAGAGGCCCGCAGGCTGGCCATGCGCGTGGAAGAGATCAACGCCATCCTGGTGGCCAACGAGGCCCGAATTGCGCAGTTGGAGACGCTGTTCTCCAACCCAGACCAGTTTGAAGACGCGGCCCAACTCGCCGTCTCCGGAGAGCAGTACCGGGTGCTCAAAAGCGAGACACAATCGCTCTGGGAGGAGTGGGAGAGGTTGTCGTTGGAGGCGGAGAGGATTGACGGCCGTCTCAAGGCCACGTGAAAAAGAAAAGCCGGGGGCGGTGGGTCCGAGAACAGCCTACGCCCGGCTGCGCCTACGCCCGGCTGCGATACAGAGCCAAACGCTCGCCCTTCAGATCATCGCCCACGTGGGCTTTGATCGCTTCCAGCATCTCGAAATCCCACTCCGAGACAAACGTGATCGCAGTGCCCGGCCGTCCCATGCGCGCCGTCCTACCAATGCGGTGGATATACTCCTCCACATTGTCCGGCATATCGTAGTTGACCACATGAGACACGGCAGGAATGTCCAGTCCTCGCGCGGCAAGATTGGTGGCCACCAACACGCGTAGCCTCCTGGCGCGAAACCGTCCCATGACAGCATCACGCTGCGCCTGTGTAACGTCGCCGTGGATGGCCTGGACATCGTGTCCGCGACGTTTCAGATAGGTCACCAACCTGTCCACTCCTGTCTTGGTGCGCCGGAATACCAGGGCCTGGGTCATTCGATCCGGCTCACTCAGGAGCTCCTCCAGGGCCGCATACCGGTCCCTCTCAGCCACCTCAAAATAGAACTGCGCAACCTGCTCCACCGGTTCAGCGTCGCCGCCTACCAGAATCCAGACAGGGTCCTTCATGTAGCGGTGTGCCAGTCTTCTGATTGGGCTGGGCATTGTGGCGGAGAAAAGGAGCGTCTGGCGGGAGGAGGGCGAGTGCCGGAGTATGCGATTTATGTCGTCGGCGAAGCCGATGTCCAGCATCTGATCCGCCTCGTCCAACACCACGAACCGGAGGCGGCCCAACTGCACCGTGCCTCGTTCAATATGGTCGATCAATCTGCCCGGCGTAGCTATGATTATGTGGACGCCTCGCTGGAACGCCTCCAACTGGCGGCTTATGGCCTGGCCCCCGTACACAGCCACACTTTTCACGCCGCGGAACTTACCCAGCCGCGCTAGCTCGCCCCTGACCTGCACCGCCAGCTCTCGGGTCGGCACCAGCACCAGCGCCTGTACCGTCCCAACGTCGGGGGCCAGCGCCTCCATCAGCGGAATGCCGAAGGCGGCGGTCTTGCCCGTCCCTGTCTGAGCCTGACCCACTACGTCCTGCCCTTTGCGTACTAGCGGGATCACCGCCTCTTGAATGGGTGTGGGAGAGACGTATCCTATCTCCTCCAAAGCCCTGGCTACAGGGTCCGATATTGTCAAATTACCGAAGGGTCTGGTGGCTGAGGGTGACGCCGGCGCAGAATCGGCAGGCCGCTCCCTCCGCCTTCGCCGTCGCCGGGAACGCCCTACGAACGGCTTGTCCGGCTGGCCGGAGCCATTGGCGGGTAGAGACGGTGTCTCCAGAACTGCCTGGCCATGGAGGGCCATAGGCTGTTGAGTGGGATCGGTCGAGGCCTGAACGGCGCGCTTTCGGAATAGCGCGGTGAATTTCCGACTTACGGTGTCAAGTATGGGGAAGACCTGCTCTGGAGTAGACTAGCGGGGAGGCCCGGTATACAAAACGGGGCACCATCTTTCAACGTGCGCCCCGATGTAGCTGCTGGATCCTATTCCACACTGCACACACAGTGTAGCTCACAGCGCGATGGTCTGTCAAAGGCGGACCGAACCGGCAAATGCTTCGGTCAGCGCCGTGCACGCCTCTGCCATGGCCTGTTTCCCACTATCCAGTACGGCGGACATCCCGAAGAAGCCGTGGATCATCCCATCGTAGCGCGAGGAGACCGTGGGCACTCCCGCAGCCCGGAGGCGGTCCGCGTAGGCGGCCCCTTCGTCCCGCAGAGGGTCGTACTCCGCAGTGATGACCAGCGCGGGTGGCAGCCCTCCCAGGTCCCCGGCCCGGAGGGGCACGGCGTAAGGGCTTGTCGTATCGGTCTCAGCGCCCACGTAGTGGTTCCAGTACCATATCATGGAGTCGCGAGTCAGCAGGTATCCATCGGCGTTCGATCGGTACGACTCGGTGGTGAAGTCGCGGTCCACCATTGGGTAGACCACCAGCTGGAACGCCAGTGGCGGGCCGCCGCGATCCCGGGACATCAGAGCCACCACCGTTGCCAGGTTACCGCCTGCGCTATCCCCACCCACGGCCATTCGGTTGGGGTCAACATCCATGCTGCCTGCGTTTTTTGATACCCACTCCGTAGCCGCATAGCAGTCCTCCGGCGCTGCCGGAAACGTATGCTCCGGGGCCAGGCGGTAGTCCACCGAGACCACCACGCACCCAGCGCCGACACAGAGGTGGCGAGCAGTCCCATCAGCCATGTCCAGATCCCCCAGTACCATGCCGCCGCCATGAAACCAGACCAGCACGGGAAAGGGCCCCGCACCAGCCGGGGTATAGATACGGACCGGGACATCTCCGACAGGGCCTGGAATAACGCGGGCCTCAACCGCCGACACCTCCGGACCCGGGACGCTGGGCCGAAGCTTGGCATTGGCTCGCGCCTCTGAAGGAGTGACCGTGTAATTGGGCGGTAGATTGAGCGCTGCCAGCTGGTCAAGAACCGCCTGCGCCTGAGGGTCTAGCGGCATCGCACGCTCCTTTTGCGGAGACTATGGACAAGACACGCCGATGTGTTCCGTGAGGCCCGTCTCAGGACGATTCCGCGGAGGTCCCGGCTGGCTCCGTCCGCAGCCTGGCAAGATACTCTTTCCTGAACTTGGCGACTTTCGGTTCAATGATGAACTGGCAGTAGGCCTGGTCCGGATTGCGCCTATAGTATTCCTGGTGGTGCTCCTCGGCAGGATAGAACGGTTCAACCGGCGTTATCTCGGTCACTATCGGCTGAGCCCACGTGCCTGACCGCCCAATTTCACGGATAACCTGCTCCGCAACGGTCTTCTGCTCCGGGCTGTGGTAAAAGATTGCAGAGCGGTATTGACTACCCACGTCAGGCCCCTGCCGGTTCAGAGTCGTCGGATCGTGGATCGACAGAAACACGCCCAGAAGCTCCTGAAACGAGACGACCTCTGGATTGAAGTGGAGTTGAACAACCTCTGCGTGGCCGGTGTCCCCGCCACAAACCTGCTCGTAGGACGGATTGGGCATGCGGCCTCCGGAGTAGCCGGACACCACTTGCAGCACTCCCTGTAGCTGCTCAAACACGGCCTCCAGACACCAAAAGCAGCCTCCGGCCAGGGTGGTGACTTCATCAGTTCGGCTAATCACTGGTATGCTCTCCCCTCTGTCATGACATGTCAGCCAATCATATCATGGACAGGTTCGGATAAGAGCCTTGGGTCCCCTCCATCTGAGGGGTACCGAAGCGTTCGTCAACTTGTGGACGTTATGCGTCGCGACGCATAACCCTGAATGCACACCTACAGGGGTGGTAGGGATGGTCGTCGGAATTTCGGAGGTCGGGCCTGTTGATTTCGTCCAGCTGGAACGAGGTTTTGAAATAGGGATCATCTACCGGAGCGCTTTCCAGGAGTATGCATGCGGGGTCCGGGTGATAGTTGCTACCCAGTTTCCTGACATAGACGGCTTTCGCAGCGAAGTGGTGGTCGATGTCCCTCGTAGTCAAGGAGTCCTGTCCCGCTAACCTGTCCCACCAGCGGCGCACTCCACGAAACAGCCAC
>JAPUKM010000018.1 GCA_027295645.1 Chloroflexota bacterium
ACATACTACATCCTCCTGGGCTGGGTAGCGGCTGCGGCGAACCCGCTATACGGCGCCATCGTGCTCGGAGTCTACGGCCTGGGCCGCGTACTGCCGGCCGTGGGCATCGGCGCCCTCATCGTTGGCGGCATGGAGCGACGCAAGGTCTCAAAGGGCATGACCTCGTTTCGAGAGAGGACCGAAGGGCTCACCAACGGCTTCGTTGCGGCGACAGGGTCCTACCTCATAGTACTGTTCGGCGGCGTGCTCCTGTACAGGCTGTTGACGCTGTAGTCCGGTCACAGAAACCAAGAAGAGAAGAGGAGTGGAGTGGAATGGCCAAGTCGACAGAAGTAACCGATAGCGAATTCGACCAAGAAGTTCTTCAGGCTCAGCTTCCGGTGATGGTAGACTTCTGAGCCGCCTGGTGCGGGCCCTGCAAGATCATCGCCCCCATTGTTGAAGAGCTGGCGGAGGAGTACGACGGCAAGGTGAAGTTCGTCAAGGTCGACACCAAGGAAAACTTCCATACGACGGACCGCTACGGCATCCGTGGCCTTCCCGCACGGCTTGTGTTCAAGGGCGGTGAGCAGGTAGACCAGATCATGGGCGCTCAGCCCAAGGCCAACCTGAGACGCTCTTTGGAGAAGGTTCTCGCCTGAGGCGACGCAGTGGCGTTCCTGTGGATGTTCGCCCTGAAACTACTACGTACCGAGGGGCAGGCTTCCAGCCTGTCCCTTTCTTGTTCGAGAAACCGATCCGACCTGCGCTTCTACTCGCTTGCTGAAGGTGCCCTTTCGGAAAGTAGAGGCGTCTGAGCCGTCGACTTTGACACTCTAACGTGTTTGAGTGGGCTGACGGTCTACACGGCCGACTTTAATCTAGTCCGGGAAATTCGCAAGTAAGTGGTAGACCTCTTACAGTTCCTCGATAAGTGCACACGCCAAGCAACGGAATCCTGAGCCTGCAATCTGTGCTCCTCGCCCGCTTCATTCTGGTACGGGGTCGGGCTCCCAGCCCCAGGGCCGCGGGCCCCACTCCGGTGTGAAAACTTCTCCACGCTTTACCGTGAGCACGGGGACTACCGCCTGTTCGGTGCGGACGCTTCCTGTCCGGCCGCTACGCATGTCGGTGTCGTAAACTATCCATTCCCCATCCCTCACTTCGAGAACGGAAACATCTGCCTGCCGTCCTGGGGCCAGGCTGCCCAAACGGTCCTCGGCGCCTATGGCTTTGGCGGGATTGCTGGTGGCCATGGTGACCACCTGCTCCAGGGAAAACCCCAGGGCCAGGAACCGCGTCATGACCTCCACGAAGCTATGAACGCTGTTGGACCGGCTCGTCGCCGTCATGTCGGTGCCCAGGCAGTGGGGCACTAGGCCCTGGTCCAGCATCCGCCGAGTCACGTCGATGCTGTTGCCCCCGCCAATGCCCATGTCAAACCAGACTCCCCGGTCGTAAGCCTCCCTCGCCTCGGGCACCGCCTTCCCCTCGCGGTCCAGCATTCCACCCACCGCATGAGTGCAGCAGTGTGTGACGATGTCCCCCTTTTGGAGGATTGGAAGCAGCTCACGAATGGCGTCCGGGTCGAACCTGGCGTCGGTGTCGCCAGCTATACCGATGTGCATCATTAGAGGAATACCTGCCTCCGCGGCAACTCGCTTGGCCTGCCGCGCCAACTCAACGCCCATCAACTCCAGGGTCAGACCCGTCATTCTCACCTTGACGCCCTTTATGAGGTCCTTGTGGGTCTCAATGGTACGCATGGTGGCGTCCAGGTCCACATGCCTCTGGCCCAGAATGTCTGGGAACTGCGCCTGGCCGGTACGCCCGATGTGTATGAAGGGTATGACCTCGGTGTCGGCGTTGGGGATGACGTACAGGGGAAACCCCTCGAAGGTGTTACACCCCGCACTTCCCGCATCCACCACCGTGGCAACTCCGGCACGAACGCCTATTAGGTCCGCGTCGACGCCAAGGGTTGGGGGCGTACCGCCACGATACACGTGGGCATGGGTATCGATGAGGCCAGGAGTTAGTGTTTTCCCCCTGACATCGATGACCGCCCTGGCTTCCTCCGTAACGCTGGGCGTAATGGCAGCGATGGTGCCCCTGTCGATCGCTACGTCGTACACCCCGTTGAGACCCTGGGACGGGTCGATCACGTTCCCGCCTTTCAGTATCAGATCGTACATCGAGCGCTCCTCCCTATATTTTCCTTGCCCGTCCTGGACAACTCGAATCGTCTGCGGATAAAAGAGGCGTGGGCCGGGACCGGCGTCCAGCCTCATTTGGTCCTCAACGGCGGGTACCCGTTCCAGACAGGTCACAGGGTGAAACGATCGCCGGACGTCTCGGGCGGACTCGGCAAGGGGGTAGGGCTCCTCAGCGGGCGCCACCGTCCTGGTCCCGAAGACCTCCCCGTCGCTGGAGCAGCGGTAGACCTGCGCCGGGCAGGTTTATGGCTACGCCAATCATGCTGCTCCTTGGCGAAAACCCAGGTCTAGCTTATCCCAGCTCTGTCCGATGTCCCGGCTTCGGTAGAGGCACCCCACCTCGCTTCGGAACGCCGCTCCCGCGGCCACCGCCCTCAACACCGCACCGGGCGGTTCACAGCGAAAGACAGATACGCTGACCGGACTCTCCCGGGACTTACTGATGTCCCAGTTCTGGCAGAACAGACACGTCAGTTAAGAGGTCCCAGACCAGCTTCTCTAGCTCGTCCCAATCCTTGGGCTTCGGGATCTGCACCATTCTACTGATCGGCATTCCAGCACAGTATACAATCCGCGACTTTTTTTAACGCAACCGCCACCAGGACAAGCGACACGGCGACATCGAACTCGGGGTCCGCCAGCTGTGCCCTGACCAGTCGAGGACGCCCTGCACCTTACCAGAGTCGACGATCACGTTGCCAGGGTTATGAGCGGAGAGCGAGTTATCCAAAGATCCAGATCCGTTGGTCGCGCCCTGTGCTCAATGCAAGTGAGGGCAAGGTGCCCGACCGATAGGGCGAAGCTACCCTGCCCAAGGCTTTCAGTTCGGCCGAGCGGTTTGTGGGGTGTGTCCACTACGGTCCCAGTATGTTGCCAGCACGAACGGCGCGGGTCGCACAGCTAGCCTGGATCCTCAGGAAGCTCTGCCACAGCAGGCTCGGGCCTTACAGCGCAGCGAAGCCTTGGCTGACTACCTCGGGCACGCCACATGGGGGAACACCGGCTGGCGCGGCTGGTTCGACTGGGGTTACGACAGGCGCGCTACTTCCGTCGCTCAAACATTGCTGCTCACCCATCTGGAGCGACCGCCAATACAGGTAGGGACCGCAGACTCGATTCGCGCGTTAAGAGGTGAGCACGATTCGCCCGAGTGGCGAGCTCTCTCGCAAGCACGTCAGGGCTTCGTTGGCCTGCTCGAGGGGGAAGCGCTCAGAGACTGCCGGCTTGAGCATGCCACGCTCCACTAACCGCGCTACGTCCACGACGTCCTGCAAGGTGGATGCCCGGCTGGCCAGTATACTCCACTGGCCGTAGATCAGATCGGCGCTGTCAAGAGACAGGGGCTGACCGTAAGCGTAGCCCAAGACCACCAGCCGTCCGCCGATTCTGAGACATGCGGCACTCTGCTGCAGGACGTCGAGCACGATGTCACCGCTGACACACTCGACCACTACGTCGGCGCCCAGGCCGTTCGTGAGCTCCTTCACACGGGCGGCCAACCCCTTCTCTTCATCTGCGGCGACCACCTCCGCTCCAAACTCCTCAGCGGCCCGCAACTTCTCCGATACAACGTCCGCCGCGATCACCCGCGCTCCCATGATGCGGGCTATCTGCACGGCGTGGATACCCAGCCCGCCCACACCGATGACGACGACCGTCTCGCCGACCCGGACCTTGCCCCGTCGCACAACGCCATGGTACGGAGCGGCAACGGCGTCTGGCAAGATTGCAGCCTCATCGAAAGGCACTGCATCGTCGATCTTCACGGCGTTTCTGCCCCGCGTTCGCATATACTCAGCGAAGCCGCCATATACCTCGAAGCCTGTGCGCGGCGCGCCCTCGCAGAGATTCTCGTATCCCGTCCTGCAGACGTCGCAGAAGCCACACCCGTGCGTCGGATAAACGGTGACGTGATCGCCCGGCCGCAGCCCCTCCACGTCCTGCCCCACCTCGACAACCTCGCCGGCTACCTCGTGGCCCAGTACGTGAGGTAGACGAACGGCGGGAACCAGCCCATCCACCATCTTCAGATCGGTGGCGCAAACGCCGTTGGCTCTCACTCGGACCAGCACCTCCTGGGCGTCAATGTCTGGCTCGGGCAGCGTTTGCTGGACCAGCGGCTCGCGGAATCGTTCTAGCACCATCGCCTTCATCGGGTGCCCACACCTCCTGCGGTTGAGACTGGCGCTGTCATGGCTGCATGTCTGTCTGCGTCGGCGCCGGGCACACGCTAGCAGACGGCCACGGATGCTGTCAATCGTCGCAAAAGGTCCTGGGCATCACTGGCCTCATGGGTTGTCGGCTCCGTATCGCCAGGAAAGCGCTTGTGCCCATGATCTCGCGCACGTGTTCATCCCTCGAGGCGTACACGATTCCCCCGGTGGTTTTGCAACAGTCATGACTCCAACAGTCCACTGTCATCCAACGGCTGTTGACACCATTTTGAGCCGTGATATACTGCCTCCGTCCTGAGCGTTGGCGGCCTCAAGATGCCGAGCGAGGGCTCAAAGGGTTTCCCTTACAGGCCTCCGGGGACATGAGGGTGAAGAGGCTGTCATGGGGGCTTATCCAGCCGGCAAAGCGCAAACCCTGAGGAGGAGACCGTGGCGAAGTTAAAACATCTCGCAATAGCGACGCAAGACCCTCAGAAGACAGCAAATTTCTATAAAGAGGCCTTCGACCTCAACGAGGTTGGCAAGATCAACAGCGATCTGGTTGAAGGCTTCTTCCTTAGCGACGGTCACGTGAACTTCGCTATCCTGAAGTTCAAGAATGAAGCGGTGGCGGGTAAGGAATTCGGGACTTCGTACACTGGCATCCACCACATGGGGTTCGAGGTGGATGACATGGGGGATACCGCAAAGAGGCTTGAGAAGCTGAACTCCTCCCCAAGAGACGACATTAACAGCGTGCTGAACCCGGCCATGAAGGACATCAACGCAGCGATAGGCGCTTCGATGAAAGACATGGTGGGTGGTCACGGTGGGCGTAACGTCGAAGTCAAGTTCAGCGGCCCCGACGGGGTGATGATAGACATCTCCCAGACCGGCTGGGTGGGCACAGACACCGAATAATCCCCAAGGTCGCAACCGTCCAAACTCCGGCAGATTCATCTTATCCCCTTGAAGACGTTCGGACTGGGCACGCTGGCATTGGCCCGCGTGCCATTTTTGTGCTTGTTATTTGAGATTCCAATTAATAGGAGGATCTGATGGTTACCCATGATGAGCTAGTCCGCAAGATGGAGGACTATCGAGACTTCCTTCCAGAGAATAGCCCGATGAAAACCGTGTCCCCCGATTACTGGCGGCTTCAGCAGCCTATGATGTGGGGCGGCATATGGCAGGTGCCGGGCCTGGATGTACAGCTGAGAAGCTTTGCGACGATATCGGCCCAGTGCGTGAACGGCTGGGACTTCGGCCTTCAGCACCAGATCAAGGTCGGGCTCACCGCTGGCATAACCCCCAAGAAGATAAAGGGCATCTTTATCCAGCTGCTGTTCTACGCCGGTATTCCAACGACCGTCTGGGGCCTGCTGCAGGCCCAGAAGGTGATAGACGAGCGCCAGGAGTGGAAGGACGCCGATGTGCCTATAGATGCGGACTGGCTTGACACCGTCGAGCAAAAGCTCCAGCGCGGGAGTGCGATACGGACTGAGCTCTGGGGAGCGCATGCCTCCAAAGAGATAGAAGGCTCCCTCGCTCAGCAGATGGTCCCGGAGGCCGCCGACCTCGTTGACGGTTACAACTTCGGCGAGGTGTGGGCCAGGGCTGACCTGGAACCCAGGGACCGGATGGTGTGCGTCCTTGCGGTGCTCATGGCGCGTGGGCACTTGGAGCAACTGAAGCAGTACATCGGGTACGCGTTGAACATGGGATTCAACAAAAGGGAAATATGCGAGGTGCTCTCCCAGGCGGGCTGGTATAGAGGCTGGGCGCACGTAGAAGACGCGCTGGAGCAGGCAAAGGCCGTCTTCGATGAGCGGGGTATTTAGGCTCCCAGCCGCCTCTCAGCAAGCCCTATCTCATACTTCAGGAGAAGACAGTCAATGGCTACAACAGTTGACGAGCTGCAGCAAGAGTCCGCGAAACTGCGAAAATTCTTCGACCAGTATCTCCCGTATGCCCGACCAACGCCGGTGCTGGCGGACTATGTAAAAGTCCAGCACGAACTCATGTGGGGCCGTATCTGGCTGATACCTGGCCTGGACCTGAAGCTGCGTAGCTATGCCACCATCTCGGCCCAGACCTGCAACGGCTATAACTTCGGCATCGAGCACCAGACCAGGGTGGGCCTTACGGTAGGTATTACGCCGCAGCAGATCAGGGGCATCTTTATCCAGCTCCTGTACTATATTGGCGTCCCCGCAACGGTCTTCGGACTCCGCATAGCCCATGGGGTCATCGACGAGCGCGAGGAGTGGCGGGCGCAGGACACACCTCTGGATGTGGGATGGCTGAACAGCATCGAAGACATGCTCAAGAGGGGCCGAGAGATCAGGATCAGGCACTGGGGAGCGCAGGCCGATAAGGAGATCGAAAACTCTCTGGCCCAGCAGATGGTCCCGGAGGCCGCCGACATCGTTGACGGCTATCACTTCGGTGAGGTGTGGGCGCGGGCAGACCTCGGTCCCAAGGAGCGGATGGTCTGCATCCTGGCGGCGCTGATGTGCCGGGGGCATATGAAACAGCTCAAGCGGTACGTCCGCTACGCGCTGGAAACGGGGCTTAACAAGCGCGAGATATGCGAGGTGTTCTCACAGGCAGGCTGGTATCGAGGCTGGCCCTGCGTCGAGGACGCCCTTGAGCAGGCCAAAGAAGTCTTCGATGAGAGAGGTCTTTAGTCTCTGATGCAAGCACCGATCAGACGGCTTTTCTAATCTCACGAAATCAGATCAAAAAAGGAGATTCGCACATGACTACGGCACAGGAGCTGTCTAAAGCAGCGGACGATCTCCGTGCCTTCATAGACCAGTACGTTCCGGCCCAGCGTACGACTTCCGTCTTACCGGATATCAGCAGAGACTACACGAAACTACAGGCTGAGGTCATGTGGGGTGGGATATGGCAGGTGTCAGGGCTGGACATTACCCTCAGGAGCCTTGCAACCATATCGGCCCAGTGCGTGAATGGCTGGGACTTCGGCCTTCAGCACCAGATAAGGATTGGACTCACTCTGGGGATGAGTCCTCAGAAGATAAAGGGCATATTCCTCCAGCTTCTGTTTTACGCAGGGATTCCGGCCACGGTCTTCGGGCTGACACAGGCGCAGAAGGTCATAAACGAGCAAAAGAAGTGGCAGGAACAGGACGAAGTGCCATTCAAAGCCAAATGGCTGGGCTCCGTCGAAAAAAAGCTCAAGCGAGCGAGCGAGCTTAGGCGCGGTTATTGGGGGCAACAAGCCGACAAGGAGATCGAAGCCTCTCTTGCGCAGGAGCTGGTGCCGGAAGCCGCCGACCTTGTTGACGCCTACAACTTCGGCGAGGTGTGGGCGCGCTCAGACCTCAGCCCCAAGGAACGAACCGTGTGCATTCTTGTGGCGTTGATGTGTCGAGGGCATATGAAGCAGCTCAAGCATCACATAGGCTATGCGCTGGACATGGGGCTCAGCAAGCGGGAGATATGCGAGGTGTTCTCGCAGGCCGGCTGGTATCGAGGCTGGCCGTACGTCGAAGATGCGCTTAAGCAGGCCAAGGCCGTCTTCGATGAGAGAGGTATTTAGCAGCCAGCAGTCACAGGACCAGCATACGCTCTGAGCGACGATAGGGGCTACTTGGAGAAAGCGATGGTTCCACCCGATCAGGCACAATTGAAGGAGCTTATTGTTCAGGCTGAAGATGAGGAAGGCTGGACTGAACGGGTCCCGGGTGCGTACATCAAGATGCTCTGGCAGAACCCGGATACAGGTGCTTCCTTCGCTCTGTTCAAGGTAAGCAAGGGGGCAGGCATTCCGCGCAGTCACACTCACGCTTCAAATCAGTTCATGTACTGCCTTAAGGGCCGGTACGTATATACCGCCTCAAATCTCGTCCTCACGCCAGGGACGTTCTACTGGAACCCCAAGGACCATCCGCATGGCCCCACTCTGGCCGATGAAGACTCGCTCCTACTTGAGGTCTATGACGGGCCGCACTATTACCGGGAACCAGAATACATGAAACGGTCGCCACAGTAGGGCAGTCTGACGGTGCCCTTCCGATCCTGAGCGTGTTAACGAACTGTTCTCGACGCGACCCTTGCCTGGAGGCGATAGGTGGAGATTATTCGGCGGATCTATCCCGACCTGGGATTGACGATTGGCGCTTTCTGCCACGCGACCAGGGTAGGCGACCTTCTGTTCATTTCGGGCATGACGGCGCGGGGCACCGACGCGGAGCATGGCGACATGGAGGCTCAGACCGACGCCGTCCTCGGGAAGATCGACCATGTCCTGAAGTCTGAGGGAGCGTCGTTCGAGGACGTGGCCAGGGTTACCGTATATGTGACCGATCTGGCCGACTTCGAGAAGATTCACCATGTACGCAAGCGCTACTTTGGCGATAACCTCCCCGCCAGCACGCTGGTACAGGTCGCCTCCCTCATCGGCTCTCACCTGAAGATTGAGATCGAGGCCATAGCTGCGCTGCCGGATCGTAGGTAGCGGGCAGCAATCCCTTGCTAGCCCACTTCTTAGTCCTCGCCCGCTGGGCTGTTTGGGAGGGGGCACACTTGGGCACAACGTTGCCAGACAGGCGCCAGGCAGGCTAGCGATCCCGCTGACGCGGGTCCAACAGGTCCCGGACGGCGTCGCCGAAGATGTTGAGGCCGAACACAGCGACGCCGATCGCTATTCCCGGCCAAATGACCATCCAGGGAGCTTCCGCCCGGTACTGCTGTGCCACTCCGGCAAGCATGGTCCCCAGAGACGCGTTGGGCTCCTGGATACCGACTCCCAGGAAGCTGAGGGTGGTTTCCGTGAGGATAGCCGTGCCCAGCTCCGCGGTTGCGATGACAATCCAGGGCGAGATGGTATTGGGAAGGATGTGGCGAAAGACCACACGCCGGTCACTGGCTCCCACCGATCTTGCGGCATCCACGTACTGGCGCTCTCGGATGCTGAGCGTCACCGAGCGGGTAATCCTCGATATGTTGGGCGACTGGACCACCGCTATGGCAAAGATGAGGGTCATCAACGAAGTGCCGAGGGCCGTAACCACCACCAAAGCCATGATAATGGTGGGGAAGGCCATCAGGATGTCCACGAAGCGTTGCACTACTAGGTCCACTACTCCACCCCAATAGCCGACGATGACCCCGATGACTCCACCCACAACCGCCGCTATGGTGATGGCCGAGAACCCCACAAGCATCGACACGCGAATCCCGTGAAGCAACCGGCTAAACAAATCTCTTCCAAACTGGTCTGTGCCCAGCCAGTAGGTTCCGTTGGTATTGATGAGTCGATCGCTGTAATGGGGTTCTACCGGATCGAAGTTCTGAAGCACGGTGGCGAAGACTGCCAGAGTCAGCATGAACAGAACCAGGGTCCCTCCAACGGCTCCCAGAGGCTTTCTCCGGACGCTCTTTCCGGTCCATTCCACGAGACTGAGAGCCCATGGATAGCGTCTCCTAGCGGCCCCTGCAACACCCTGCCTATGCACCAACCCGCACCCTTGGGTCCAGCAGCGCGTACGTTAAGTCCACCAGCAGGTTGATCGCGCTAGCAAAGACCACGGAAACTAGAATTACGAATTGAACGTTCGGATAATCGCGTGCCGCCACGGAGTCCACTAGCAGCCGCCCCAGACCCGGCAGGTTGAAGACGATCTCTACGACGACCACGCCGTTGAACAGCCCAATCAGGCTGACGCCGTAGATTGTTGCCACCGGTAGAAATGCGTTCTTCATCGCGTGCCGGAGAACGACCACGGACTCATGCAACCCTTTGGAATAGGCGGTACGAATGTAGTCTTCGTTGAGGATATCCAGCATCGAGGACCGTATCATCCTGGCGCAGACTGCAACGCTTCGGATGGAGCCGACGAACGCCGGTAGAAGGAATTGCTGAAGATTCGTAAGAGGATCTTGAGTGAATGGCACGTAGACCAGAGGGTTGGTGTAGTTGAACCAGAACAGAAGCGCCAATACGACCAGGATACCTACCCAGAAGACAGGGACTGACAGACCGCCTATGGTGACGACGCGGAAGACATAGTCCCACCACGAGTCCTGCCGAATGGCCGTAACTGTGCCCACGATAATTGATAGGACGATAACAAAGACCAGACTGAGAGCGGTCAGCTCAGCAGTTACCGGGAGTGCCCGGCCAAACTCCGTTAACACGGGAATCTGCCGGACGATACTTGTTCCTGGATCCAGCGTTAGAACGCCCCGGATCCACTGGATGTATTGCTCATGGAGAGGGAGATGGAGCCCAAACTGCTCCCGCATCTTTGCGATTTCTAGCGGAGTGAGGCCAAGCTCCGCCCGAGCCAGGATGGCGGTAACAGGATCGCCTGGAATGACACGCATGATGGTGAAGATGAGCATGCTTGCGCCCACCACGGTCACCACCGCTAACCCTAGCCGCCGAACAAGATACGCTTTCACCGGTGCCGAACCCTCATCAGAAGGTGCTACGCTTGAGGCCTAGCTACGGGATGCCGGATAGGCTCGAAGTCAAAAAGACTAGTCAAAGCCTGTGACTTCCACGCCGCCACACGAGTACGATGGGAGCTTGCTCGATGGCTTGTAGCGCGTGGGAAGGAGACCGCCGCCCCGCGGAACCATCGACCCAACCCTCAACGCGCGTCCCCTTGAGTACATGCTGCCTTAGCCGGCAGCCGTATCCCGAGGCTGTGCTGCTCCTCAGAACACTTCCGATTCTCTGTAGAGAAGAATGAACTGGGTTGCAACCGCTCGGCTGCACTCCCCAAGGCCCACGCTATCTTCAACGTCCTGCCGGACACGGAATCCCTGCCCCAGCGAGAACGAGCCTCACCGGGGCAGGGAAGGACCGGGGTTGTTCCCTTGCTACTCCGATAGCCAGACCCTGGTGACGTTCACGGTGTCGGGAGCGAAGGACAGGGTGGGATTGTAGTTCTGAACCTTGACGTCAAAGGCGTGGAAAGTGGGTCTCCACCACATAGGGACGGCCCCGATCTGGTTCGCCCAAGCGAAGCGGGCCATTTCCTGAATGGTTGCGATCCGCTCTTCTCGCGTCGCAGCGTTCCGCTGGGTCAGGTACATCTGGTCAAGCTCTGGGTAGCTCATGGCAGAGAAGTTCCTGGAGCCATCGGTAACGTACTGGTTCTGGAGGTGCAGGTCCGGCTCGACGGGCCCTCCGAAGCGCCGGATCATGATATTGAAGTCGTGGGCGATCTCCCGCTCCTCTGTCACAGCGTCCTCTTGGAGGTCCATTTCGCCGCCGGTGATCCCGATGTTGGAGAGCTGCTGGATGAGGAGCGTAGCGCCCTCAATGTTCTCCGATCGGTTTTCCGTCAGCATGGGTATCTTCTGGGTGAAGTCGTAGCCGGTCTCCGCAGAGTACTCCGCGAGTAGCTTCCGAGCCTCTGTGAACTCCGCCTCCTTGTCCACGGCAAAGCCAGGTAGCGCCTTCACCTCTGCCTCCGGAAGGGCAAAAGGGCTTCCCGGTGGGTAGAGGACCCCATAGGGTGCGCCATGGCCCCTCTCGCTTATCTCCCCTACGAGATTCCGGTCCATGCCCAGACTCACCGCCCGGCGCACACGGAAATCGTTCCAGGGCACCCGCTGTTCGTTCATCCCGACAGCCCACCAGCTCACATCGCCCAGGGTAGTGTAGGCGTTGATGTGAGATAAGTCTTTGATCTTGTCGTAGAGGCCGGCGTTGAGCTGCGGGAAGGCAACGTCTACTTGCTGGGTTCGTATCGCCGCCTCTCTCGTGGTCTCATCTACCATTATGAGGACCTCGATCCCGTCAAGGTAGGGCAGCCCCTCCTCCCAGTAGTCAGCGTTTCGGTTGAGGGTGTAACGGGCGCCCGTCTCGAACCGGTCGGGGACAAAGGGGCCGCTCCCCACCAGCTCGTCGTAGTTTCTGATAAGAGGCTGAGGCAATGCCTCCGTGGCGGCCTTGTTGAAGATGGGGAAGTTGGTGAGGGCGATGGCGGACAGGAAGCCTTGCGAGGGCGTGTTTGTATGCACCAGGATCTTGTTCCCGTCGATCCGCACATCGTCTACGTTGTCGTAGTAGGTGCCCACGGGCTTCGCCCGCCCGATGGTAAGACCCTCGGGAGGATTCTTCACGCGATCGAAGTTGAACTTGATATCCGCGGCGGTTACTGGCTGGCCGTTATGCCACTTCGCATTTGGATTGAGGGTGAAGGTCCAGTCAGCGGTCCCACCGGCGCCGGCCGTGACGCTCCAGCTCTCCGCTAGGTCAGGGATGATCACGCCCGGGTTGCCAGGCTGTTCCGTGACCAAGTAGTTCAGGGCTGGCTGGGCGATCCAGAACTCCCGGGAACTGGCGCCGCGAGGTGTGTGGAGGTCCACGCCGGTGGGGTCGAGGTGCAGCTGCACCCGCAGAATACCGCCGAAGCGAGGCTGATCACCGCTGGCGGCTGGTGGCGGTGGGGCTGGCGCTGCCGGCGCTGGAGCCGCCGGGGCCGCTGGCGCTGCGGGCGCCTCTTCTTCGTCGCTGCCACAGGCCATGGCAGCCAGGAGCAGCGAGAGAATCGTTATGCCCAACAGGGCCATCGTCCATCGTTTCATGGTCTCCTCCTATGCGACAACCTAGTACTGCCCGTGCGGCACCAGAGGCTGAGAAGGGTTGCTACCTGCAGACTCCGGTCCGCGGCTCATGCTATGAGTCCGGCGCCCACTTGTCAAGGTTCTCGAACTGCCCGGTAGCGTGGCGTTAAGTGTGTAAAAAGAGAGGGGCGTATCCCTCCAGGGTAGGAAAGCCTTGGAAGGAGGATACCAGCCAATTTGTGCACGTACACCAAGCTCTCAGCGAGGCTGCTCAACACTCCGCTGCCGTCTGACAGACGTCGATCAATACTGGCCAACTTCGAGAAAATATTCTCGATGCTCTTAGCGTATCCAGGTTATCAGACAGCGACCGCCAGCCTTCTACTAGCGCAAACTTGGGAAGAAGTCATGGAGCACCGATGGATTTTACAGGTTGCCTCCCATCTCGCAACTAGGGGCCCGCTTCGTGCAATGGAAGGTGAATTGCCAAACGGTTCTGTTCCCGACTTGAGGGCGGAGGTTGTTAGCAGCCAGCACGATTGGCACACCTTGGAACCCCGAGAGATCATGTGTTGGATCGAGGTCAGGTGAACTCTTTGAGGGCATGTTGCGGCGTTTTTCGGCGCTCGACAGTCTGGGCTTGCACCTCTTTCCCGGGTTGCATGGTTTCCTCCCGCCTCTCCCTGAGGACGTCATCGCCCTGTGAGTAGTAACTGACGAAGGCGGAACGGTTCCGGCGCCATTATCTTGCTTGCTACACGCAGAAAAGGCAGCCAGACCTCCAGATCCAGCCAATCCTGGCGCGCAGAAAATGCGCCGGATGGGCGGGAACAGAGCGCGCACTCAGCTACCCTCGCTCGACTCAACCGCTAGCGAAACATACGGTGAAGCACCCGGATGCCCGGAGAGCCGCGTGAGGGCTAGAAGT
>JAPUKM010000180.1 GCA_027295645.1 Chloroflexota bacterium
CCCTGGCCAACCCCCTAGACAGCCCCTCTCCGGCAGATTATTACTGGCGCCATCTATCAACGCCAAATTCATTAGGAATATCTACATGGCCCCTATTGCCACGGCTTTTGCAACCGGTATGATGGTACCATCGTATTACCATAGGATTGGTGACACCCGGCCTCAGGCAGTAAGAAAGACGGGAGACACGTTCATGGCGGCTAAGAGAAAACCGCGAACAATAGGCGAGTTGCGTAAAATCGGCTATCAGGTTCGGCCTATCCGCGACGAGATGCGCCAGAACTTGGTAAAGAAGCTCAAGACGGGGGAGCAGCTCTTCCCTGGCATCGTCGGCTATGAGGATTCGGTGATCCCGCAACTGGAGAATGCAATCCTGGCCGGCCAGGATGTCATCCTCCTGGGAGAGCGCGGTCAGGCGAAGACCCGGATCATCCGGAGTCTGGTGAATCTGCTGGACGATGAGATACCTGCCATAGCAGGATGTGAGATCAACGACAATCCGCTCAATCCCGTATGCCGCGCATGCCGAGATAAGTGCGAAGAGATGGGCGACAAGGTGGAGATCACCTGGCTGCCCAGGGAGGCCCGGTATTCAGAGAAGCTGGCTACTCCAGACATCTCCATCGCTGACCTCATCGGTGAGGTAGACCCGATTCGTGTTGCTGAGGGCCGGTACCTCTCTGACGAACTGACCATCCACTACGGACTCATCCCCAGGACCAACCGTGGTATCTTCTCCATCAACGAGCTGCCAGACCTGCCGGAGCGCATTCAGGTGGGGCTTTTCAATCTCCTGGAGGAGCGGGATATCCAGATCAAAGGCTACCGCATCCAGCTGCCTCTGGATATATACGTTGTGGCCAGTGCCAACCCGGAGGACTACACCAACCGGGGCAGAATCATCACTCCCCTCAAAGACCGGTACGGCGCCCAGGTGCGCACCCACTACCCACAAACCATTGAGGATGAGATAGATATAGTAGAGCGAGAGCGATCACGCTTCGGAGAACTGGAGGACACTATAGTGATGCCTCAGTATCTCAAGGAGATCATCGCCGAGTTCACGGCCCTTGCACGCCGCAGTCCAGAAATTGACCAGAGGTCCGGCGTAAGTGTCCGGATCTCCATATCCAACTATGAGACGGTGGCAAGCAATGCCCTGCGCCGAAGCCTGCTTTGCGGCGAGAAGCTGGCTGTTCCACGGATGAGTGACCTACCCGCTATGGTGGCCTCTACCACGGGCAAGGTTGAACTGGAGAGCTTTGAGGAGGGGCGAGAGCCACGGCTCATTGAGGAGATCACGAAGAAGGCGGTGCTCAGCGTCTTCGGCCGATACTTCAACACACAGGATCTGGAGCCGCTGGTGCAGAGGTTCGAAGAGGGGCTGATCGTGGATACGGGCAGCGAAATCCCTTCCCGCGAGTATGTGAAGAAGTTCAAGAAGATTGAGCGCATTAAAGAGTTCTTGGCTCCATTGGAGATCGGCGAGAGTCCGGAGATGTTTGCCGCGGGCGCCGAGTTTGCCCTGGAGGGTCTCCACCTTAACCGACGGTTGAACCGCGACCACACCAATGGCCGGTACAGGTACAGCAGCTGATATGATCGGCTGCTGCTACTCCACGCCGGTCTAGGAGCGCATGGTCTGTTGAGCACCCCTGGGCAGTCTGTACTGGTATAATACGTATCAGGTACGTGTCTAAGGAGTGGCAAGGGGGGAGAGTACGGCAATGAACACAGCAAAAACGTTCATACTCATGCTGTCCCTGACCCTTCTGCTGCTGCTCACCGGTCTCATATGGACCGGCGACCCCAGCGGGGTCATCATCTTCTTATTCATAGCGCTGGGTATCAACTTCTTTGCCTTCTGGTCCAGTGATCGCCTGGTGCTCAAGATGTCCAAGGCACGACTGGTGGAGCCCCACGAGGCGCCGGAGCTTCACGCCATAGTGGATGAGGAGGTCCACCTGGCGGGAATTCCGAAACCCAAGGTGTTCATAATGGAGTCGGACTCCCCGAACGCCTTTGCGACGGGGCGGAGCAAGAATCACGCTTCTATAGCGGTCACCACCGGCATCCAGCGCATCCTGAACAAGAACGAGTTGGGCGGAGTCATCGCCCATGAGCTGGCCCATGTGGGAAACCGCGACACGCTCATCATGACGATTGTGGCGGCGATGGCCATGGCCATTGGCCTTATCGCCATGATCGCGCGGTTTTCCATGCTCTTCGGCGGGTTTGGCGGCAGAGGGCGCGGTGGGAATTCTGCAATCGGTCTCGTTGGCCTGCTGGTGATCGCTATCGTTATGCCCCTGGTGGCCGTCATTATTCGCATGGCTATCTCCCGGTCACGAGAGTTTCAGGCCGACCGCACAGGAGCCCTCACATCGGGGAAGCATCTGGCGCTGGCCTCGGCACTGGGCAAACTCCACCTGGCTACCCAGACGAAGCCGATGGAGCTCAGTCAGGAGCGCCTTGAGTCCGTATCCCATCTTTTCATCGTCAATCCCCTTAAGGGCAGTGGCATGACAAGGCTCTTCTCCACACATCCACCCGTGGAGGAGCGAATCCGACGGCTGGAAGGAATGTAGCGAGTATGTGGCCAGAGGATTAGTATAAAAAGAGAGAGGGCGGCTTGGCCGCCCTCTCTCTTTTTATACTGCTTATGCCGTGCTCAGCCCTAATGGCCGCCGCAGCTACACTGGCCACCGCACGCGCAACCGCCACCTTCAATTTCGAAGTTGGGGTTGTTGATAACAAAGCCGCTGCGCATTAGTCCCTCAACATAGTCGATCTCTACATCCTTCAGCAGAGGAACGCTCTCTCTGTCAACCACGATGCTGACTCCGTTGGCGTGCACCACAGAGTCCTCTTCCTTGACCTGCTTCTCAAGGGTCATCATATAGGAGAGGCCTCCGTTGGCACCCGGTGTCGCTACGATACGCAAAGAGGCCTCCGGAGCCCCTTCCTCCTGAAGGATATCCTTCAGCTTTTCCGCCGCCAATTCGCTAACGTTCATTGGGAACTCCTTCCAGCCATGCTGAGGAAACATCGGCAACAACCGTATCTGCTATGGTAGCACCGTGAATATCCACTGTCAACGAGGACAGAGCAGCGCTGAGTACACCTATCGCAACCGGTTTCACCACCGTTGTTCGCCGCAATTGGCCATAGGCTTAGCTAAGGGTTTACTCGGTGAATCCATGGGCCTGCCGCCACGTGAGATAATCGGTGAGGCCGGCGGTAAGGTCAAATTGAGCGGCAAAGCCCACATCCTCCCAAAGACGGCTTACGTCCGTGGTGTTCTCCCGTCCCTGTACCATGGCACGAAGCTGTTCAGAGGAGGGCACATCTATCACCTTGAGACCGGGATGCAGATCTTCCAGAACTGCGATCAGGTCA
>JAPUKM010000181.1 GCA_027295645.1 Chloroflexota bacterium
TCTGGAACTCGCCGGTCCTGGCAATCACCGCCTTCCGCTCAGCTGGCGTCGGATTCCTGGGGTCTTTGGCCTTGGGCAGCCTGCCCAGCTTCAGCATGGATGCTATGAGCAGCAGCCTCGCCTTGTTGGTGTCCAGGTTACTGCCCCCGATGGTCCACGGACTCCGTCCAAGGGGGATTGGCCCCCCTGGATCGGCCCGGCCCACCCTGACCACGGGCATGCCGCTGAATGCTGCAATGGCCAGGGCCGTGTCCTGCGAGCCGCTGCCCGTTCCGTAGGGAGACGTCCCCTCGAAGACAAAGCCGTGGAATGGGGAAGCCCCTGCATTTGTCGAGCGTTCCTGCTCCAGGCC
This sequence comes from Chloroflexota bacterium, assembly GCA_027295645.1. Classification (GTDB taxonomy): domain Bacteria; phylum Chloroflexota; class Dehalococcoidia; order Lucifugimonadales; family JAPUKM01; genus JAPUKM01. The sequence continues at coordinate 353 of JAPUKM010000181.1, forward strand.
CCTCTGGATACGCGCCAGGATATCCACCTCATGGTCAGGGTTGTGGGAGCTGTCCTCGTCCATATACGCCCCGTACTTGACGATGTGCACCCTGGGGATGCTCTCCCATCGCAGCGTGCCGTCTGCGTTCTTCACCTGCACCCGTGCGGGAGTGGCATCCCCGGCAACGTCTGGGAACTCGACCCACTCCGGCAGCCTGCTCAGGTTGACGTCTGATTCGGAGGTGTGCTTGTAGGCCGGCTTGTACCAGATGGTCACCGGTGGACCCACGTTCCCCAGGATGCCGCCGTGGCCGCCCGTCGCCTTGTAGTTCCCGGGCCGGTCGTCCGCCTTCTTGAACTCCCTGGCAGCGTATATCCTCTCGTCCATGACGCCCACAGCTCCGAGGCCGCTGCCTCGGCCCGACAGCACGTAGCTCACGGCATCCACGATGTTGCGATCCCCATCGTTGGCAAGCTGGCCGTGCGTGCGCTGGGAGGCGATGCCGGCTATCGGCAGGTCGGTATCGACAATCAGGCTCAACCAGTACGACGTCTCCTCGACGGTCGGGCTTCCTTCAAGCCAGATGCCACCGGCATACTTCCCGCTGGCCAGCGTGGATTGTACGGTGTTGGCCACTGTCGCCAGGTCCCTGTAGCGGGGTCTCATGTAGACAGGAAACGGCTTGTACGGGAAGTAGTCTTCGCCGGAGACCTCGCCCCGCTGAGGGTAGCCCGCGGGAGGCAGCGCCCGGACGAAGTCGAAGTCCGCCTGCCGGTCCAGGATGTTCGCTTCACCGTCCTCGTCCCTTCCGGGGATGCTCCGGTCGATGTCAGCGAAGATGCGCGATGCGTCAGGAAAGAAGAACTGCCGTCCACCGAAGCCGATGGCCGCATTCATCAGGTCGCTTTCCTCGAAGGGAGAGCCATCAGCCCGGCGGGCCATGTACGGCAACAGGTAGGAACCGTCCTCCGGCCGCAACTCCACCTCGTAGTAGTCCTTCCCATCGTCGTGGTAGGTCGCCTTGGCCTCCTCCTCCAGGGGATGGGCGCTGAACTTCTTTATCTTGACCCTGACCGGCTCATACAGGAGCTGCGCGATCAGGTGATCGAAGCGACCGGCCAGCATGCGGTCACCGGGTATCCGACCCTTGTTGCTGGTCACCAGCGTCGGCGAATTGGCGATAGTGGAAGTCGGCCCCGAGAATACCGCAATCCTTGGCTTTGCCATGTTCCCCCTCCTTGTGCGGCCATCAGGTGTCCCTTGCTTGTGGAGGGGATGGTAGCAGGCCAATTGAGGGCGTCAACCCCCGAAACGACGGTCCCACATGCTGAAGCTCTCCCGCGTCCAACTGAGCAACGGGCGTGGTATACTCCCTCGGATTCTCCTGGACGTTGAGACGTATGACACAACTACGCATTGGCCACAGCCCGGACGCCGACGACGCCTTCTTGTTCTTCGGGTTCGCCAAGGGGGCCATCGATACCGGCCCCTACGAGGTGGTCCACGTCGTCGAAGATATCGAGTCGTTGAACAAGCGTGCCATGCGGGGAGATCTGGAGATGACGGCCATCTCCGCCGCCGCCTACCCGGAGGTAGCCCACCACTACCGTATCATGGCATGCGGAGCATCGGTCGGCAGGAGCTACGGCCCCATTGTTCTGGCCCGGCAGACCATCGACCCCCAGGCGCTGGCGGGAAAGCGCGTCGCCATACCCGGTGCGCTCACTACCGCGTACCTGCTGCTGCGCATCTACGTTCCCGATATCCTGCCCGTGGTCATCCCGTTCGATCGGATCATGGACGCCATTACTCAGGGCGATGTCGATGCCGGCGTGGTCATCCACGAGGGCCAGCTCACCTACGCCGATGAGGGCCTTGCCAAGGTCCTCGACCTGGGCGAGGCCTGGTTTCAGGACACCGGCCTACCCATTCCACTTGGGCTGGACATGGTGCATCGACGGTTTGATGATGATGAGGCGAAGCGCCTCTACGACCTGTTCCTGAACAGCGTCCTGTATGCCCGCGCCCACGAGCCGGAGGCCAGCCTCTACGCCCAGGGCTTCAGCAGAGGCTTAGATCTTGACCTGTCTCGGCGCTTTGTGGGGATGTACGTCAACGAAGACACCCTGGACATGGGTGAGGAGGGCCGACGCGCCCTGGAAGCGCTGTACCGGCGTGCCCACGAGCGGGGACTCATCCAGGCGGTGCCGCCGCTGGACATCCTGGGGATGAAGTAAGGCGCTCCACCGCTACGCGTCCTTCCCGTCGTCTACCTGCACCATCCGTACCACCTCCCCGATATCCTGTACACCTTCGAGACTCCACAACTTGTCCAACAGCGCCGCGCTCTGGTCGGACGTGAGATGCCCGTCCGTCAACGAGTGGAACTTCTCCTCCACCTCCCGGTCGCTCATGGGGTTCTTCCAGTGACCACGATGGAAGGGTACCTCGGCAGAGTAGGTGTCCCCGGAGGTGGTCGTCACGGTGACGATGCTCAGCATCGCCTCGGGCCACCTGCGGTTGGCCTCCTCGGAGACGCTCACCCGCACCTTCTGGACCAGGTCCAGCAACGCGGAGTTGCCCAGGTACTCGTCGCCGAAGTGCCGCTCCTCCACAGCGCCGTGCATGAGCGCTACGGCCGTCGAGTAGGGCATGCTATGGTCCGCCGTCTCCCGGTTCGTGGGGTGCCACTTCTGCGAATCGCCGGCCATAATGTCTATGGCCGCCTGAAGTGTCTGGACCTCCACGGAGGCTATCTCATCCAGATGTGGCACCTGGGACCGTACTTGCATGGCGGCCTCTACGACCGTCTGCGACAGGTGGCCCAGGGGGTACCGCTTCATGCTGGATTCCATCACCTTGAAGGCGTTGCCGTTGCCACCGAACGGATCAAGCGTAAACTCCCCTCCCACAATGGCTCTGAAGAAGCCGCCGCGCCCTTCGAAGATTGGGGATGGCCCCGTGAGTCCTCTTGAAGCCAGCATGGCAGCGAAGAGAGCGTTGCGGCTCACGTTGGCAAATGCGCAGCCCTTCCACATAGAGACATCGCCCACACGGGTCTGGAACAGCGCGATGTTGGGGGCCACAGCCAGGTTGAGGGCCTGCGTCATCTGCTCCGACGGAAGGTCAAGTAGCTTGGCCGTAGCCAGAACGCTGGAGACCGTTCCCAGGGTGGCGTAGTCGAAGCCCCGGTCGCGCACTATCACCGCATCACACAGGCGGCAGAAGAGCTCGTAGGCCAGCACCGTGGCGACGATGGCATCCTTGCCGCTGGCGCGGGCCACCTCGCCTGCGGCAAGGATTGCCGCCAGGTGATCGCTGGGGTGGCCCAGCTCGCTGCCGGTATAGGTGTCGTTGTAGTCCATGTAGCGGATCGCCACCCCGTTGGCAAAGGCCGCCAGATCGGGCGTGGTCTGACGTCCACTTCCAAGGATAGTGGCGGGCCGGTCGCTGGTTACGCCTCTGGCCAGGTCGCGCGCCATCCGTGCGGGCTCGCTGGACAGCCCGCCGATGGCACAGCCCAGCGTGTCGACCCAGAGCCGTTTCGCCTGGTGCACCACCTCGGGCGGCAGGTCCTGGAACGTCAGTGATTCCGCGTAGCTGGTCAGAGAATCTGAGATGCTATCCATACGTATCTGAGCCTTACAGGTTGGGACGTCGGCGGTGCCATTCGGTCTCGGACTCGAAGGCATAGGCTACCTTCAGGACAGTCTCCTCCTCAAAGGACCCTCCGCCGATCTGGAGCCCGATGGGCATACCCTCTGAAGTGGCCCCAGACGGAATGGAGATCGCCGGCAGGGAGCTCAGACTGTAGGGTGTGGTAAATGAGCGGGCTCCAAACTGCCGCTCGATCACGTCCTCCTTCGTGCGGAAGGCCACAATCTCCTCGCCGATCTTGATAGGTGGGCCGTTGGACATGGGAGAGAGCAGGACATCGACCTCGCCAAGTGCGGACAGCATCTGACCACGGAACAGGTTGCGTGCCTGCTGCGCCCTGTTGTAGATGCCCGCCGATACCAGCGTCGCCGACATCAACCGCGTCCTGGTTGCGCCGTCGTACTCCAGCGTCCTGGTCCGGATGCGCTCGTAGTGGACGTGAGCACCGTCGGTGTCGCAGATGGCCACGAAGATCGGCGCCGTCAGCGTGATGAGCGGCACAGAGACCTCCATGACCGATGCCCCCAGCTTTTCGAAGACTCCGATGCTGCGCTGAAACGCCTCGCGGACATCCGGGTGGGCGGAGTCCGGTGGGATAAGCTCCTTGATGACGCCCACTCGCATCCCACGGATCCCGTCCTTCAGGTGGCGCCTGTAGTCCGGCACCGGTAGGCGGCTGGACATCCTGTCCTTGGGGTCGTGTCCCGCGATGGCCTCCAATACTATCGCGCAGTCCTCCACGCTCTTGGTCATGGGAGACACCGTGTCCATGGACCAGCAGACGGGGGCGGCTCCGTGGCGGCTTATCCTGCCGTACGTGGGCCGGATGGCGACGATACCACACATCGCCGCCGGAATGCGCCCCGACCCGCCGGTGTCCTCACCGATGGCGGCCGTGCACATGGACGCCGCCACGGCAATCCCGGAGCCGCTGCTTGAGTGCCCCGGAATCCGCTCCACGTCCCAGGGGTTCCGAGGGGTGCCGTAGGGGTGCTCCCTCGTACCCCCCAGGGCGAACTCCGCCAGGTTGTGCTTGCCAAGGATAATAGCTCCCGCCTCTTTAAGACGGCTCACAACCGTGGCATCCTCGTCGGGAACCAGGTCGGCGTTGAGCCTGGAGCCGACGGTGGTGCGGACACCCTTGGTGATGAACTGGTCCTTGATCCCTATCGGAATGCCGTGCAGAGGCCCGCGGTACCTTCCCCGCGCAATCTCGGCCTCCGCCTCCCGCGCGTCAGCCAGGGCCGCGTCGCTCAGGACGGTGATATAGGCGTTGAGGCGGGGATTGAGCGCCTCGATACGCTCCAGGTAGGCCTTGGTCAGCGCTACCGGCGATATCTCCTTGCGCTCAATGATGGGTGCCAGGTGTGCCACGCTCTCAAACACAAGCTCCTGGGCCTTCATTGCTGCCGCCCTCCCTCGAACGGAAAGATGGGCGATGGGTCTACCCCGCTCAGGTCGATGTCGCTGAGCTTGTTGAGCTCAGACATGAGTGCGGTGAACCTGGCGGTCACGTCCTCCAGGTCCTCTTCGGGGATGGTAAGGCCCAGTCCGTGGGCGAGCCTCTGCACGTCCTCTTTGGACAGGTCGGACGGGAACTCCACCGAGATTGAACCGTTCGCCACTGAGCACCTCCGTGGTCTAGCTACTTGGGGGGTAGTTCTCCAGCCACCAACGGGCGATATCTATCCGCCGGGCAAACCACACGCCCGGGTGCCCCTTAGCGTACTGGAGAAAGCGGTCCACGGCCCGCGAGCGGGGGGGTCTCCCGGTAATCCGGCAATGGAGCCCTACGGACATCATCTTGGGCGTCTCCTCCCCCTCTTCGTAGAGGCAGTCGAAGGAGTCTTTCATATAGCTGTAGAAGTCCTCCGTGCTCGCCAGGCCCCCGCGCCAGAAGCGCGCGTCGTTGACCTCGATGCTGTAGGGCAGCACCAGCCAGGGCTTGCCATGTATCGTTGTATAGTACGGCAGGTCGTCGTTGACCGCGTTGCTGTCGTAGACGAAGCCGCCGATCTCGCTCAGCAGATCCCGGGTGTTCACGCTCACCCCGTACCTGGTGAACCAGCCCACCGGGCGCTGACCCGTCGTCCTCTCAAGCGAGTCCAGGGTCTTGATGATGGAGGCGCGCTCCTCCTCCTTTTCGAAGGCGTAGTACTCCTCCCACCGGTAGCCGTGGCCGCACACCTCGTCGCCGCGCCGAACCATCTCCTTACCCACCTCCGGGTTCCGTTCTATCGCCAGGGCGCAGCAGAAGTGGGTGGCCGGGATGCCGTGCTTGTCAAAGATTCGGAGGAGACGCCAGATGCCCGCCCGGCTGCCGTACTCGAACATCGACTCATTGAGCAGGTCTCTCGTATCCGGCGGTACGGGAGAGGGCACTTCGTTGTTGGTCTCATGGTGCGGGTCCCCGTCCAGGAGGGAGCGCTCTGAGCCCTCCTCGTAGTTCACCACCACGGATATGGCGATGCGGGCATCTCCGGGCCAGCGCACCTTTGGCGGGCTCTTTCCGTATCCGATCAGGTCGCGTTCGTTCATTGTCTATCTCCAGCTCGTGCAGAGGTGGGGGCGACACGCGAGGATGTGCCCGTGCTGGGCGATTATAGTACCGCACGAGGGGATCGGCAATCACCGTGAAGTATACTGGGCGCTCAGCAATATAGTGTCTGAGGAGGTCGGCTATGGTATTGAGGGAGTTTAGTCTTGATGGCAAGGTGGTCATCGTGACCGGGGCTGGCCGCGGCCTGGGCCGGGTCATAGCTCTGACCATGGCCGAGGCGGGGGCCGACATCGTATGCGCGGGAAGGACGCCGGCATCTCTTGAAGCGATTGCCAGGGAGGTTCAGGAGCTGGGCCGCACGGCACAGGTCGTTCTTACGGATGTCACCCGGGCGGACCAGGTGGAGGCGATGGTGCAAACAGCGCTGGATACATTCGGTCAGATCGACGTGTTGGTGAACAACGCCGGTTTGCTGATTGCGAAGCCGATAGTCCCTCTTCCTGATCTGAACAGCGGGCGGTTGTCCAGATTCGGCTCCGTTAATGAGGCCATCACCGAGGAGGAGTGGCGGTCTGTTGTAGATACCAACCTCTTGGGGCCGTTCTTGTGCTGCCAGGCCGTTGGGCCTCATATGCTGGAGCGACGGTCAGGCAAGGTCGTCAACGTCATCTCGGTGGCTGCGGGCAAGGGATATCCCTCCATCGTGAGTTACGGAGCTACCAAAGCGGCCCTGGCCAACTTCACTCGCTCCCTGGCGCTGGAGTGGGCACCCTACAACATCAATATCAATGCCATCGGGCCCGCCAATTTCCCCACCCGCATGAACGCTCCGATACACCAGGAGGGAAGGGCGCTCGAGCAGACCCTTTCACGAATACCGCTGGGCCGCCTGGGCGACCTACGGCACGTGGGGCTGCTGGCTGTGTATCTGGCCTGCGAGGCGTCAAGCTATATGACCGGTCAGAGCATGTACCTGGACGGGGGCGTGCTGGCGTGAGAGAGGGTATCTAAGAAGCTCTGCGGCAAGAGAAGGGAAATCATGTGTGCTATTTGGGGGGTAGGGAGAGAGCGTACCGGACGCCCTTGAGAGCCCACTCCTTTAAGTCCTCATCTGAGGCCAAGGCGTTAGGGCCTATCATAATCCAGCCCTTCATGGGGCGGCCCGTATAGTCGAAAGCTCGGACGTGAGGATTAGCAATAGCGGACTCGTGTTGGCCAGGCTCTATGCGGACGATCATGTCGTCCTTGAGGACCCCGCAGGTCACGTTACCCTGAAGCAGAAAACTCAAGCCACCGAATGTCTTTTTTTTCGGTGCATCCTGGCTGGTCTGTTAGGAGCTTGCGTATCCGCTCGGCCAGATTCTCGTCGTAGGCCATCTGTTTCTCCCGATCACCCGCCGCCCGCACCCACTCCGGCAGCGAAGCTGCCCACCCGGCCGCCGGGGCCAACGCCCTCCGGTGCAGGGAAGTACCGCACTATCTCGTACAGCGTGGTGCGCTGGGCTGGCGTGAACCCGGCCTCCTGGATCGTCGCCACCACCTCGTCCACCGTGGTGCGGTTGTACCAGCCCGCCTCCTGCATCACGTTCTCGTCGAAGAGCGTGCCGCCGAAGTCGTCGCCACCGAAGTTCAGCGCCACCTGGCCGGTCTTGCGCCCCTCGGAGAACCAGGAGGCCTGAACGTGCTGGAAGTTATCCAGGAAGATGCGGGCCACAGCGATGATCCGCAGGTACGGGTTTGGCCCCGCCTCCTCCTTCACCTTCGCCCCCAGGGCGTTGCCCGCTCGCTTGTAGCTCCAGTGCACGAAGGCGGTGAAGCCGTGGAACTCGTCCTGGAGGTCGCGGACCACCTCCAGGTGGTTGACGATGTCCTCCGGGCGCTCCAGGTGGCCGTACATCATGGTCGCCGTGGAGCGCATGCCAATGCGGTGGGCCTCCCGGTGCACGTCCACCCAATCGGCGGTCTTGCCTTTGGGGTACAGCCGGCTGAGCCGGTGCTTCACCCGGTCCGAGAGGATCTCTGAGCCTCCGCCGGGGATCGACACCTGTCCGGCGTCCTTCAGCCGCTGGAGCACTTTCGGCAGGGGGAGCCCCGACACCTGCGCCATCTTCTGGAACTCCGGAGCCGAGAAGTAGTGGGGCGTGATCTGAGGATACCGGCGTCGAGTTTCCCGGACCAGCTCCTCGTAGTATTCCAGAGGAATGGCGGGGTTGAGCCCCCCTTGCAGGAGCACGGTGGTGACCTCCTTCTCCGCCGCCTTACCCACCTGCTCCAACATCTCCTCTACCGTATAGGTGTACTTGTCCGAGTCCGCCTCCGTCCGGTAGAAGGAGCAGAAGGTGCAGTAGGCGTCGCAGACGTTGGTGTAGTTGAGGTTGGTGTCGATGACGAAGGTGACCACCGGGTCAGGGTTGTGGCGGAACCGGACCATCTGGGCCAGCGGTGCCAGGTCAAGGAGGTTGGCCTCCGTGAGGAGGTACATGCCCTCCTCCCTGGTCATCCGTTCCCCGGCCTCAACCTTTGCGCGTATCTCATTAAGCATGGGGGTCACCTCTCTGTGCTCGCCGCGATGGCGGAGGTCTGGGGTAGCGCTTTCAGCAGATGGCGGAACCTCCCGATGGCCTCCATCTCCTCTTCTCCGGCCACGTAGTGGAAGCTCCGGACGTACTCCATCACCTCTTGGCGCGACAGGCCCAGGTCGGCGTGGCGCTTGTCGGCGATGGCCTCAACGTTGGCCAGGCCGGCCTGAATGCCGGTCTCGAGTTGATCACGGAGCCGCCGCCGGATATCCGAGGCCACCGTCTTCCGGACGATCCAGCGAGCGAATACAAAGGGGAGGCCTGTCCAGTCGTACCACACCTGGCCCAGGTCGTACAGGAACGGATAGGAGGGA
>JAPUKM010000182.1 GCA_027295645.1 Chloroflexota bacterium
CCTTGCCAACTCCGTCTCCTTTGGGATGGTCGACACTCGCCTGACGCAAGCGGAGGACACCGGGGAGACCATAGGGGGAAGGAGCGTTGCGGCATTTCCTCGAGAGATGCGAGAGCAGCTTGTCCAGCGCATTCCGTTGCAGCGGCCAGCGACAGTGGAGGAGGCGGCCGGATCCATCGTGTTCCTTCTCTCTGATGACGCCAACTTCATCACCGGCCATACGCTGGCGGTCAACGGTGGGCGAGGCTAACTCGTCGCTATTCAGACCGCCAGAGGAGCCTCAGGAGAGGTGATCTGATGACGACTGCTTTGCAGGGCACGGAGCACTACGTATACCGGAGAGATGGCAGGGTCTATGTCTATCGAGTGGGTGGGGGCGACCCGACCATCTTCCTCCACGCCGTCGGCTCCAGTGGGGAGACCTGGAGCCCGGTACTCGATCAGCTTGCCCGGCATCTCACCTGCTACAACATCGACCTGCCGGGATTCGATCACTCGGATATACCACCCAGGCAATACTCTGCCGACGACTACGCCCAAGCTCTCGTGGACGTCATGGACGCCCTGGGCCTAGAGCAGGCCAACCTTATTGGCGACCATACAGGGGCATTGCTCTCGGTTGTCCTCGCCGGGAAGTATCCGGAGCGTGTGAAGAGCGTGATCCTTGACGGACTGCCCGCATGGGACCCGAAGAAGGGCAAGGCCATCTGGGAGAGGTTCTTCCTCGCCAGGTTTACGGATACCACCTCCTATCACCTGTCCGTTGATCCTTTGATCACCTGGGAGGAGGCCAGGGCCAAGGACCCCAATATGAAACGAGAGGCATGGGAGAGGGCGGACCGGATCCACCGGAGAAGCCGGTTCTGGGAGCGGCTGACCCAGGAGAAGAGTACGAGCTTCGATGTGGTTTCTGCTGCCGCCAACGTGAAGCAGCCCACCCTCCTGCTCTACGGCGACGGCGATATTCTTCTCTGGGGCGCAGCAACGGCCAATGAGCAGATCAAGGGTTCGGTCCTCAAGGTCATCCCGGAAACGCCGGGGACGGTCCATACGGTGAGGCCGGATTTGTTCGTCCAGGAGGTGCTGGCCTTCATTAGCTGAGAAGGCGGTGTGGTCAACGTGGATAGCGTGAATCGCACTCGGATTCTTTGGCCCGGAGTCCATAGACCTTACAGCGTTTCCCGGGAAACGCTCGGAGCTCTTGACTGTGAGTCGTCTAGCCCAGGTCCACGCTCGTCAGCTGTTCCTAAGGTCTCTTGCGCTCTATAATGACGGGCAGTCTAAGAGACACAGGGAGATTGTGTTCCACTTTCCCAGGGCGGGGATAAGGTGACGGGTATATAGAAAAGCGGGCTGGGTGGGAACGATACACCTTGAGAGCAAAACTGAGTTAAAGGGTGATCTGAAGGCGGCGGCACCGCCTTAGAGGACAAAGTATGCCTGGCATCTCACAAGAGGAGTTCTTGAAGCGCGTCCGGCAGGCCCTCGGCAAGCCGGAGAATGCCCCCGACCCCGAGTACGTGCCGCTGAAGCTGCGCCGCCAGCACCAGCGTCAGAAGGTCGTCACCATTGAGGCCAGGGCGGAGGCCCGCCGCGTCGAGCTGCTCAACCGCCTGGCCCAGGTCGCCGAGCTGAACGGGTGGCAGGTCCATCGGTCGCCATCCGAGAAGGATGTCGTGGACCACGTCGTCTCCCTGGTGCGCGAGAAGGGCGCCGGGCAGATCGTCCGCTCTGACCACGAGATCCTGAAGCGCCTGCCCCTGGACCAGGCGTTGCGGCGACAGGGCGCCAGGGTCAGGGTGGTGAGGGCGGGTCGCAACGTGGGGAGGCAGCAGCTACGGGGAGAGATGGCCCGGGCGCAGTTGGGGATCACCGGCGTCGACTACGCGGTGGCGGAGACCGGCACCTGCGTGCTGCTGCCCCGCCAGGGCATCAGCCGGGCGGTCTCGCTGCTCCCCCCCATCCACGTGGCCATCGTGGAGGCGAACCAGGTCTACGAGAGCCTGGACGACCTCTTCGCCATCCGTCGGTTGGCCTTTCAGGACGGCCGCGGCGAGATGGGCAGCTACATGAGCTTCATCAGCGGCCCCAGCCGCACCGCCGACATCGAGCAGACCATTGTTGTGGGTGTGCACGGGCCTAAAGAGGCGCACCTGGTGCTGCTGGATTCTCCACAGGTCGAGAAGTGACCGTTGACTGGATATAGGTGGAACCCTTGAGTTGTAGGATAAACTATTGACATCAAGGCATAGGAGCTTTGGAACAATGACGTCACCTCAAGAGCTTAAGTCCCGGATCTCGGAGATATACGCACAACAGCTACGGGACCGGGACGGTTGTTGCGATGGAGCAGCCTGCTGCGAAGGGTCCGGCTCAGAGGGTATCTACCCGGCTGAGCTGCTGGAGAGGATGCCTGAAGGGACGGTCACCTTCGGCTGTGGCAGCCCCGTCGCCCTGGCCAGCCTGCGCCCCGGTGAGAGGGTGCTGGACCTCGGTAGCGGCGCGGGCCTGGACTGTCTCTTTGCCGCCCAACAGGTGGGCGCGGAGGGCTCTGTTATAGGCGTCGACTTCACGCAGGATATGATCGACCGCGCGACCCGGAACGCCGCCAAGCTGGGGCTGACCAACGTCTCCTTTCGCCTGGGCGACATCGAGGCGCTGCCTCTGGAGAATGCCAGCGTGGACGCCGTCATCTCCAACTGCGTCGTCAACCTGGCCCCGGATAAGGCCGCCGTCTTCCGCGAAGCCTTCCGCGTACTGTCCCCCGGCGGTCGCCTCATGGTCTCGGACATCGTGCTGACGCGGCCCGCGACCGAGGAGGAGATGGCGGACCTGGCCCTTCTCGCGGGGTGCATATCCGGCTCTCTGCCCGTCACAGAATATCTCGACCAGGTCCGAGCGGCAGGCTTTGAGGAGGCCCGGCTGGAGGTGGAGCACGAGGCCGAAGCGGATCAGTTCTGGTTCAGCGCGGCCATCTCCGCCGTGAAGCCGTTGTAAACGTATGTCACGCCCGCCGCCGTGCCAGGTAGCCCCTCATCGCACGCTCGGCGGCATCCCGCACCAGCGCGTCGGCCCGCGCTGTCGCCTCCTCCGGCGGCATGCCGCATGTCGCCGCCGGTTCCACCGCCTCGATGCCGTGCTCCAGCACGCTCTCGTGGCCGGGCCCCAGGGACCCCACGACGGCGATGACCGGGACCCCGAAGGCCACGGCCCGTTGGGCCACCACGAAGGGTGCCTTGTTGTAGAGCGT